>NZ_JBEXYB010000032.1:0-95704 GCF_040630715.1 Streptomyces sp. NPDC005752
TGCAGGGGGGACCCTGTGGGAGAGTAGGACGCCGCCGAACAATTATTCCGGGAAAGCCCCGTGCCCTTGTGGCACGGGGCTTTTCTGCGTTCACGAGCCGTGCGATAGGCGGCCTGGGCGGCCGGTATCGGGCGGGCTGACAGATCCGAGTTTGCCGCCGATATCATCATGACCATGATGGCATCCGAACCGACCATTCTCGCGACCTCTGGTGGACATCGCGTCGGAGGGCGCACCAGAGTGATGTTCGATTCCTTGGTGCATCATGCGGTTGATCTCTCGGGAGTGCACGGCAGGCGCCCACGAATCATGTACGTCGGCACCGCAATCGGAGATGCCGAGCACTTCACGACCCGCATGAGCGAGGCAGCGAGGGTGGCCGGATTCGACCTGACACCGCTGCACCTGTTTCCCATGCCCAACGTGGAGGACATCGAAGGTGCGGTGCTCGATCAAGACGTCGTCTGGGTCATGGGCGGCTCGGTAGCCAATTTGCTGGCCGTGTGGAGGGTCCACGGCCTGGACCTCGTCATGCGCCGAGCCTGGGAAGCCGGCGTCGTGCTCAGCGGTGTCAGTGCGGGGTCCATCTGCTGGTTCCAGGGGGGCGTGACCGATTCGTTCGGACCGGATCTGCGCCCTGTCACGAACGCTCTCTCGTTCCTGCCCCACGGCAATGGTGTGCACTATGACTCGGACGTGGGGCGACGTCCGCTGATCCATCAACTTGTCGCGGACGGGACCTTGCCAACCGCTCACTGCACAGATGACGGAGTAGGTCTGGTCTACCGGGGGACCGAACTGGTTGAAGCGGTGGCAGAGGTTCCGGGGAAGGGCGCCTACGTGGTCATGCGCGAGGGGAACAGCGCGGTGGAGGAGCGCATCGAGCCCCGCAAGCTACCCGCTGTGTCCCTTTGATGAGTATGAAGCCGGCGGCGGAGCCGTCGGCACTGGGCAGCGGTGGGGCTGGGCTTCCTGTCAGTAGACCCGCGGGCCGGCTTCGGTGACGCGCACCTTCTCGTTGAAGCCAATCGGCTTCTTGTCCTTCGGGACGATTTCGCAGGTGTACTCGGTGTCCGTGTTCAAGGGCACCAGCACGGCTTCGGGGATGTCGTTGCAGAGCGCGTAGTCGATGCTGTCGCGGTGGTTTCCGTACAGCAGTCGTGCGACCCCTTCGCGGGTGAGTACACCGTTGCGAGGGGACGCGGTGTACTCGACGACGTTGTCCGACCAGCCGGACTTTTCGCCGATGCTCACGTTCCATCCCACCTCCAGGCCTTCGTAGGTGACGGTGCAGCTCACTTGGGTGCCGCTCTTGGAGCCGACGTCCTCGGGGCACTCGGCAGTGGCCTCGCCCGGGGCGTCGGCCATGGCGAGCGTCTTGCGACGCAGCTCGTAGGAGAGGTTCTCGCCGAACGTGGCGTCGTCGGCCGGAGAGGGGTGCAGATCCTGCTTCGGCCTGTCGGCCGGTCGGGCCAGCTTCTGCGGCAGGATCTCGCCGATCGCCTGTTCTTCCGCAGCGACATCGGAGTCCCCGCTCGCGCACCCGGAAGCGGACAGACTCACCGTAGCGGCTATGGCCATGTAAAGGATCTTCATGCGCATGGCAGTCACCCTATCCAGTGCTTTGGGGTCGCACTGCCTCTACTGCGTAACCGGTATCGCCGACCCGCTGGTGAAATCGGCGATGTGGGCGGTCTCGCAAATCATGGCCTGCGCGTCCAGGAGCCGGACGGAAACAGGATCGGTCGGGGGGAACTCCATTCCGAGGCGAGCGTGGTGCCCCTGCCTTCTCCGTCCGGGAGGTTTACAGCCGCCCGGCCGCCTTCAGCGTGAGATAGGAGTCGGCCAGAGCGGGGGCGAGGTCATGGGGCGGTGCGTCCACCACCGTTACGCCGTGTCGGCGCAGTTGGTCCGCGGTCCGGCTGCGTTGGGCCTGTGCCTGAGTGCCGGCCGCTGCTTCGTAAGCCGCGTCCACCGTGCCCCGCGCGCGGGCCATCGCCTCCACATGAGGGTCTGCGACAGCCGCGACCACCACCGTGTGCCGCTGGGTGAGTTGCGGGAGGACCGGCAGAAGGCCCTCTTCGATGGGAGCGGCGTCCAGGCTCGTCAGCAGCACGATCAGGGAGCTGTGGGGAGCGTTCGCCAGTGCAGCCGTGCTGAGACCGCGTGCGTCGGTTTCCACGAGCTCGGGTTCCAGGGTGGCGAGAGTGCTGACGAATGTCGCCAGGACGTCCTTCCCCGCCGTCCTGCCCCGCACCTGGGCTCGGACGCGCCGGTCGTACGCGATGAGGTTCACGCGGTCGCCGGCGCGCGCGGCCAGGGCCGCGAGCAGGAGGGTCGCGTCCATGGCGGCGTCGAGTCGCGGCACGTCGCCCACACGGCCTGCCGATGTGCGGCCGGTGTCGAGCACGACGAGGATGTGGCGGTCGCGCTCGGGCCGCCAGGTGCGGACGGCGACCGCGGACTGGCGTGCGGTGGCTCGCCAGTCGATGGAGCGGGTGTCGTCTCCCGGGACGTAGGCGCGCAGGCTGTCGAACTCCGTGCCTTCTCCACGGGTGAGGACGCTTGTCCGACCGTCGAGCTCACGCAGTCTGGCGAGCCGCGAAGGCAGGTGTTTCCGGCTGGTGAAGGGAGGAAGGACCCGGACGGTCCAGGGCACACGGTGATGCCCTTGGCGGGCGATGAGCCCGAGGGGGCCGAAGGATCGGACGGTCACCCGGTCCGCTTGGCGATCTCCGCGACGAGACGGCCGCAGGAGTGTGGCCAGACGACGCCGTTCCCCGGCAGGTACGGCGAGCCGGTGCCGCGACGAAGCCTGTTCGGCCTCCTCGGTCCAACTGCTGGGGGGCCAGGCGTCGCGGAGGTGGGCGCGGAGCCGCCGCCGCGATGGATTGGTCACGGTGAGTTGCACCGTCGCGGTGTCACCGAGTCGAACGGATGTATCACCGGATCGGGTGAAGTGCAGCGTACGCACTGGCGCAGCCAGGGCGTAGTCGCACAGAATTGCCAGTGACAGCGGGACATTGACCGCAAGTATCCCGGTCCAACTGGGGGCAAGGATGCCTACGGGGAGTGATCCCAGAGCCGCCATCAGAGCGGCCCGTCCGGTGAGGGCCATGGTCACCGCCTCATCGGGGGACAGGGACGTGTGCGAGGACAGTGGTGATGACGGAGTCGGTGGTGACTCCTTCCATCTCCGCTTCCGGCCGTAGCTGTAGGCGATGACGGAGTGTGGGAAGCGCGAGGGCTTTCACATCGTCCGGGATGACGTAGTCCCGGCCTGTGAGCCAGGCCCATGCCCGTGCTGTGGAGAGCAGCGCTGTGGCTCCTCGGGGAGAGGCACCGAGGGTGAGTGAGGGGGATTGACGCGTGGCACGGCAGATATCTACGACGTAGGCGGCGATCTCGGGGGAGACAGTGGTGCGGGCGACGGCGGCACGTGCGGCGTCGAGGTCCGCGGGGCCGGCCACGGGCCGTATGCCTGCTGCTTTGAGGTCACGTGGGTCGAACCCCTCCGCGTGGCGAGTGAGGATGTCTATCTCGTCCTCGCGTGACGGAAGGGGGACCGTCAGCTTGAGGAGGAAACGGTCCAGCTGGGCTTCGGGCAGGGGGTATGTGCCCTCGTACTCGACGGGGTTCTGGGTGGCCGCGACCAGGAAGGGGTCGGGTAGAGGCCGGGGGGACCCGTCGATGGTGACCTGACGTTCCTCCATGGCTTCCAGCAGGGAGGACTGTGTCTTGGGAGGGGTGCGGTTGATCTCGTCGGCGAGCAGCAGGTTGGTGAACACCGGTCCGGGCTGGAAGGAGAACTCGGCGGTGCGGGCGTCGTAGACGAGTGAGCCCGTGACATCGCTCGGCATCAGATCGGGGGTGAACTGGACGCGCTTGGTGTCCAGTTCGAGAGAGGCCGCAAGCGCGCGGACCAGGAGGGTCTTTGCGACTCCCGGTACGCCTTCCAGAAGGACATGGCCCCGGCACAGGAGAGCGACGACCAGGCCGGTGACGGCAGGGTCTTGGCCGACCACGGCCTTGGCGATCTCGGCGCGCAGCGCTTCCAGGGAAGCGCGTGCGCTGTCGGAGTCCACGGCGGCCGCACAGGGTGCTGCGGGTGCCGCAAGCTCGGCGGTCTCCGGGGTCGGGGCGCTCATGAGGTGCGTACCTCTCTTTCGAGGGCGTCTAGTTGCTCGGTCAGAAGGACAAGTGCGGCGTCATCGGCGGGAGCCGGGCCGAAGAGGAGGGAGCTGAGATCGCTGCCCGTGTTGCTGAGACGGGCGGTGACGGCAGGCAGGAGCACGGCGGGGGAATCGGCGTCACGGGGGGACACCCCGAGGAGTGGTGAGATGCGGGTCCGCGTGGCGGCGCGCAGCGTGGCGGCGGCGCGGTCGCGGGCGTCGGCCTTGCGGTAGAGGCGGGCCCGGCCCTCGGTGGACTCGGAGGCCCGGATGGCCACCGGCAGCCGCTCGGTGACCAGCGGCCCGAAGCGGCGCGCACGCCAGATGGCGGTGAGGGCTGCGGCGAGGGCCAGCTGGAGGGTGCCCCAGAGCCATCCCGACGGGATGAGGCCGATGAGGCCGCTCTCCTCCTCGACGCCGCCGTCACCGCCGTCACCGCCGTCACCGGCTGCGGAGGGGTCGTCGAGCGAGGGGAGGTACCAGACGAGATGTGTGCGGGATCCGAGGAGCTGCAGGCCCAGCGAGGCGTTGCCCTGCTGGTCGAGACGGTCGTTGTGGAGGATGTCGGCGGAGCCGAGCAGCACGGTGTCGCCGTTGCCTCGTCCCGGCAGGACAAGGAGGGAGGCGAGCTCGTCGTCCGGGTAGCAACTGACGGCGTCGTGGGCGTCCGTCGCGTAGAGAGCGCCGCCCATGTCGGTGGTTCCCGCAGCGCGGGCTGCGGGAAGTTCGCAGCGTGGGGGACGCGCGATGACGGGGCCGCGCGCTTCCTGGCGCACTTCGGGGACGAGCCGGGCCACGGCGGAGCCGCCCGGGGCGATCAGCACGGTGCGGCCGGCAGAGCCCGCGATCGCCCCGTGGAGGCGCTGTTGCTGGTGCGTGGTGAGCATGTTGGGTCCGGCGACGAGCAAGGTGGTGTCAGGGCCGGTCGCACCTGCCGCTTCGGCGAGGGTGGTGACCACGTCGACGGCGACGCCACGGTCTTTGAGGAGCTCGGCGACGGCCCGGCTGCCGTTGGGGTCCCCGGAGCGTGGGTCGAGCCGGCCGTGCTGGCCACCGGAGCGGACGGCGGCGAGGGTGACTCCGGCTACGACGAGGATGAGGGCGGCCAGCAGGAGGCCCCGGGCGCGCTGCCAGACCTGTCGGGGAGTGCGGGATCCCGACGTGGTGGGGCCGGACGTGGTGGTCGTCATCCGGTGACCCCCTGGGATGCGCCGGTGCTCAGCACGGGCCTGGCGGCCTCGAGTTCCAGGTCGAGCGTGCGCAGGGTCAGGTACGCGGCCTCGTCCGCTGTGCGGCCACCGTATGTGACGTCGTCGAAGACCCGTGCCGCGGAGCGGAGCCGGCCGGCGTGCGCGGACATCAGCCGGCCTGCCTCGACCGCTGCCTCGTCCGCGGTGCGGCCGGGGCGCGGGTCGAGTACGGCCCGGTCCTCCAGCGAGCGGACGAGGGCGCGCATGCGTTCCTGGACGGCTTCGGTCCAGCGCCGGGCATCGGCGTGTGCCGCAGCCGCGGTGCGGTGGTCGGCCGCGCTGCGGGCCGTGCTGCAGAAGAGGGCTTCCGGGGTGTGGGCGGTGCGCCGCGGCGTTCCGAGCCTCCACCACAGCGCGGTGCCCAGTCCGGCGACGGCCAGGACCATAACGACGAGCCCGAGCGGGCCACCGGGGGCAGCCCCGGCGGCTCCGTCGAAAAGTTCACCGACCCAGTCCCAGAAGCGGTCGAGGCCGCGTTCCAGAAGGTTGGGATCGTGCTCGTGGTACATCGGGTCGGACAGTTCGTCCTGCGCCGCTTCACGGGCGGGGACGCGTGGTGTGTCCACGGGGACGTCCTCGCCCGCCCGGATGAGCCGTACTGCCTCGGTGGTGCCCCCCGCCCCCGTCACCGCATCAGTTCCTGGGAGTTTCGTATCCGGGTACGCCCGCGGCCCTGGCGAGGTCGAGGTCGAGCGCCTCGCGGCGGATGCGCTGGTCGACGTAGAGCAGGGCCATCACCCCCGCGGTGAAGGGGTAGGCGAGCGTCGAGACGATCACTTCGCCGATGCCCGTGACGATGAGGAACGGCCAGCCGAAGTTCGTCGTGGTGCCGTTGAGGAATCCGCTCAGTCCGTCGCTGTCCACGGACAAAGCGATGGCGCCGAAGGGAATCGCGATGATCAAGGTCAGGATGATGACCAGCAGGTAGGTGAGGGCCAGAATGCCGAAGGTCCGCCACCAGCTCCCCCTGACCAGCTTGGCGGACCGTCGCATGGCGGTGAGTACGGGCTGTCGTTCCAGCATCAGTGCCGGCGCTGCGAGCATGAAGCGGATCATCAGCCAGAGAGCGACGGCGCAGGACGCGAAGAAGCCGAGGAAGGTCAGTGCGAGTCCACCCGCGCCGTCGCCCAGGGCCAGGCCCGGAAGCAGGCCCACCGCCATGATCGCGGCGCTCATCAGACTCAGCAGCAGGGTCAGTCCCAGCAGCGGAAGAAGCCGGGGGCGGGCCTCGGACCATGCCTCGGAGAGCGTCACTCCACGGCCCAGTACGGAGCGGCTGACGACCACGGTGAGGAGCGAGGTGGTGATCAGCGTGGCGAACATCGCGATGAGGGTGCCCGGGGCGCTGTTCACCAGCTGCGACTGTGCCGAGTCGGAGGCCTGGCGGAGGGCTTCGGCTCCGGTCGCGTTCGGGTCCACCGGCTTCTGCTCGGGCAGGAGGTAGCGCTGCACGAGGATGAGCACGATTTCCGCGATCACGGAGACTGTGAGGCTGATGCCGAGGACCGTGCGCCAGTGGGTCCGCATGGTGGAGACCGCACCGTCGAGAATCTCGCCGACACCCAGGGGGCGGAGCGGGATGACGCCGGGCTTCGCAGCCATGGGAGGGCGGCCCCACCCAGGGCCTTGCGGCATGCCGCCCCAGCCGGGAGCGGGTGGTGGAGCACCGGGTCCGCTGCCGGGGGCACTCGGCGGGGACCACTGCCCCGGAGGCGGCTGTGCGGGAGACCACTGTCCGGCGGGCTCGCTTCCGTCGACGGGCGAGGAAGGCCGGGGAATGCCCGTCTCCTTGCCGTCGGAGGGGGCGGATCCGGGCGAAGCCCAGCCCGGAGAGTCGTTCATCGTCGCTCCTTCACAGTCCTGCCCGCTCATCGGGGCGGCAGGTTGCCAGCCATCGTGCCACGCGTCGGTCCGGGGCGGGCCGGGCGCTCCATCTCCTTCTTGCCGTCGTGTGCGGCCGGTTCAGCGGGCAGACTGGGCAGATGGCTGATCAGGACGCACAAACGCCGGTGGGTATCGAGCCTCCGGCCCTCTCCGTACTCCGCTGGTACGAGCCTCCGGAAGGCCCTGCGGTGGTGCTGCTCGACCAGACGCGGCTGCCTGCCGAGGAGGTCGCGCTGGTGTGCGCCGATGTGCCCGCGCTGGTGCTGGCGATCAGGATGCTGGCGGTGCGGGGGGCTCCTCTGCTGGGTATCGCCGGGGGTTACGGGGTGGCGCTGGCCGCTGCCCGGGGTGAGGACGTGGCGCAGGCCGCGGAGCTTCTGGAGCAGGCGCGGCCCACCGCGGTCAATCTCGGGTACGGGGCGCGTCGGGTGGCGCGGGAGCACCGGGCGGCTGTCGAGAGCGGGCTCGGCCCGGAGGCGGCGGCCGCGGCGGCTCTGGCCGAGGCGCGGGCTCTGCACCAGGAGGACGCGGCGGCCAGTGAGCGCATGGCGCAGTACGGTCTGGAGCTGTTGGCCGAGCTCCTGCCGGGACGGGGTGGCCACCGACTGCTGACTCACTGCAACACTGGGGCGCTCGTGTCCGGCGGTGAGGGCACGGCTTTCGCGGTGGCTCTGAGAGCGCACCGGGAAGGCAGCCTGCGGCAGCTGTGGGTGGACGAGACCAGGCCGCTGCTTCAGGGGGCCCGGCTGACGGCGTACGAGGCGGGGCGGCACGGGATGCCGTTCAGCCTGCTCACGGACAACGCGGCGGGTTCGCTGTTTGCGGCAGGGGAGGTGGATGCCGTAATCATCGGGGCGGACCGTATTGCAGCGGACGGCTCGGTGGCCAACAAGGTGGGGAGTTATCCGTTGGCGGTGCTCGCGAAGTACCACCATGTGCCGTTCCTCGTCGTGGCGCCGACGACCACGGTCGATCTGGAGTCGGTGGATGGCACATCGATCGTCGTGGAGCAGCGTTCCGCGACCGAAGTGACGGAGTTCACATCGACACCTGGTGTTCCGGCCGGAGACGGCGGGGGCCGGACGGTCGTCGCACCCCCGGGAACCCAGGCGTACAACCCCGCATTCGACATCACGCCGCCCGAACTGGTCACGGCGATCGTCACGGAGGAGGGCGTCATTTCCCCGGTCACGGGGGTCGGACTGGCAGAGCTGTGTGCCAGGTCATCGCAGGTAACGATTAGCTAATGGGATGATGTCGTTTATGAAGGGACGCGTCCTTGTCGTCGACGACGACACCGCACTGGCCGAGATGCTCGGCATCGTGCTGCGTGGAGAAGGTTTCGAGCCGTCGTTCGTAGCGGACGGCGACAAGGCACTGGCCGCATTTCGTGAGGCCAAGCCTGACCTGGTGCTGCTGGATCTCATGCTGCCCGGACGGGACGGCATCGAGGTCTGCAGGCTGATCAGGGCAGAGTCAGGTGTGCCGATCGTCATGCTCACTGCCAAGAGCGACACGGTGGATGTGGTGGTGGGCCTGGAATCCGGGGCCGATGACTACATCGTCAAGCCGTTCAAGCCGAAGGAGTTGGTTGCCCGGATCAGGGCGCGTTTGCGGAGGTCCGAAGAGCCTGCGCCGGAGCAGTTGGCGATCGGTGACCTGGTCATCGATGTGGCCGGTCACTCGGTGAAGCGGGAGGGGCAGTCCATCGCCCTCACCCCGCTGGAGTTCGACCTGCTGGTCGCTCTTGCCCGTAAGCCGTGGCAGGTCTTCACCCGTGAGGTGCTGCTCGAGCAGGTGTGGGGCTATCGCCACGCCGCCGACACCCGTCTGGTGAACGTGCATGTCCAGCGGCTCCGCTCGAAGGTGGAGAAGGACCCGGAGCGGCCGGAGATCGTCGTGACCGTCCGCGGTGTCGGTTACAAGGCCGGACCGAGCTGACATGACCCTGGGCAGCGCTGCTCCGCCACCCGGGACGCCCGGGGCCCGTACGGAGCGGGCTGCCGGTCCGGCACGGAGTGCTCCTCGCTTCGGCAGGTTCCCGCGGGGCGCCCGGTTGTTCCGTGACCGGTCGCCCGGCGGCCCCGTGCCGCGGCTGCTCATGCGGTGGATCCGCGGCCCGCTGCTGCCGGCCGTCCGGCTGTGGCGGCGCAATCTGCAGCTGCGCGTCGTGGCGGGCACGCTGCTGATGTCGATCGCCGTGGTGCTGCTTCTCGGCTTCGTCGTGATCGGGCAGGTCCGCAACGGCCTGCTCGACGCGAAGGGGAAGGCCGCGCAGACACAGGCTGCCGGTGGCTTCGCCGCCGCCCAGGCGAACGCGAACGCTCCGCTGGTTCCGGGTGACCAGACGGCGGAGGGCGCCGACGGTGTGACGGCCAGTACCTCCTGGCGTACCGAGCTCGTCGATCAGCTGGCCAGCGGTGGTACGAACGCTTTCAACGTGGTGGCGCTCAGCGACGACTCGTCGGGACAGAACACCACCAGCCGCGCCCCGCGCGGCTCGGGCAGCGTGGACGCGTCCAGCATCCCGCAGAGGCTGCGGGACGACGTGGGCGAGGGGTCAGGTGCCTTCCAGACCTATTCGCTGATCCGGTACTCGTACGGGAAGCAGTCGGAGCCCGGGCTCGTCGTCGGCAAGCGGCTCTACGACGTCGACCAGAACCCCTACGAGCTGTACTACCTCTTCCCGCTCACGCAGGAGGAGAAGTCGCTGACCCTGGTGACGACCACCCTGGCCACGGCCGGCCTGTTCGTGGTCGTGCTGCTCGGTGCGATCGCCTGGTTCGTGGTGCGCCAGGTCGTCACGCCCGTACGGATGGCGGCAGGCATCGCCGAGAGGCTTTCCGCAGGCCGGCTCCAGGAGCGGATGAAGGTCACCGGTGAGGACGACATCGCCCGCCTCGGTGAGGCCTTCAACAAGATGGCGCAGAACCTTCAGCTGAAGATCCAGCAGTTGGAGGAGCTCTCCCGCATGCAGCGGCGATTCGTCTCGGACGTGAGCCATGAGCTGCGCACTCCGCTGACGACCGTGCGGATGGCCGCCGATGTCATCCATGAGGCGCGGGTCGACTTCGACCCGGTCACGGCCCGGTCCGCGGAATTGCTGGGGGACCAGCTCGACCGCTTCGAGTCGCTCCTGTCCGATCTGCTGGAGATCAGCAGGTTCGACGCGGGGGCCGCGGCGCTGGAGGCCGAGCCGATAGATCTGCGTACGGTCGTCCGGCGGGTGATCGGCGGCGCCGAGCCGCTGGCGGAGCGCAAGGGCAGCCGGATCCTGGTTGCGGGTGATGAACAGCCCGTGGTCGCGGAGGCCGACGCGCGCCGAGTCGAGCGGGTACTGCGCAATCTCGTCGTCAACGCCGTCGAGCACGGCGAGGGCCGGGACGTCATCGTGCGTATGGGTGTCGCGCAGGGCGCCGTGGCGGTGGCGGTCAGGGACTACGGCGTGGGGCTCAAGCCGGGCGAGGCGACCCGTGTCTTCAACCGCTTCTGGCGGGCGGACCCGGCACGTGCCCGCACCACCGGTGGCACCGGCCTGGGTCTGTCGATCGCCGTCGAGGACGCCCGGCTGCACGGTGGATGGCTGCAGGCCTGGGGCGAGCCCGGTGGCGGCTCGCAGTTCAGGCTGACTCTGCCCCGTACGGCGGACGAGCCTCTGCGTGGGTCACCGATACCGCTGGAGCCGGAGGACTCCCGGCGCAACCGGGAGGACCGTGAGCGTGCGGAGGCGGCTCCGGCGGCGGACAGCCACCGGCTGATGTCCGTGCCGGCCCGGGCGGGGTCCGCGGTGGGTTCGCACCTCGCGGTGCCGTCGCACGGACCGGCGGCGTCGCGTACGCCGGCGTCGGTCGATCCTGCGGCCCTGCCGGGCAGCGGAGCACGTGTGGTGTCGCGTCCGGCCGCCGTCCGGCCGGACGGAAGCAGTCCCGACCCAGATACGCAGGATCCGGAGCAGGAGGACACGATTCGTGGGCACTGATCGCTGTCGGGGCGGCCGAGTCCGGGCGGTGCGGTTGTCCGTGCTGCTCGGCTCCGGCGTCGTGCTGCTCGCCGGGTGCGGAGCGATGCCGGTGACCGGTGACGTGAAGGCGGTCGACGCCTCGCAGGCCGGTGATGCCCAGGTCCAGGTGTACGCAGTGCCGCCGAGGGAGGGCGCCGCACCCATCGAGGTCGTCGACGGCTTCCTGGAGTCGATGACCAGTGACGACCCCGATTTCCGGACGACCCGCAAATACCTGACCGCGGAAACCGCGCGCACGTGGCAGCCGGGCGAGGGCACCACGGTGCTCGCGCAGGCGCCCAACCGCAACGGGCCGACGGTCCTGGACACGGAACGCAGGACGACCGAGACCACCTACACGCTGACCGGCGAGCAGGTGGCGGCTGTCGACGCGCAGAGTTCCTACCGGCCGCTGGCCCCGTCGGAGTACTCCCAGATGCTTCATCTGGTCCGTGAGAGAGCGGCGGACGGCAAGCAGGAGTGGCGCATCGACATCGTGCCGGACGGTTTGGTGCTCGGACAGTCGGACTTCAAGCGTCTCTACCGTTCCGTGAACAAGTACTACTTCGCCGCGGGGCGGTCGGACGACGAGTCCGCACTGGTCGCGGACCCCGTCTACGTACGAAACCGCACGGACCCCGTCACACGGATGGACACGGCGTCGCAGACGGTGCGGACGCTGCTGGAAGGGCCGTCGAACTGGCTGCGGCCGGTGGTCGATTCGCGCTTCCCCGCCGGTACGGCGCTGAAGGCGGGGGTCACGTCGCTGGCGCCGGACGACCAGAACGTCCTGAAGGTGCCGCTCAACAAGAAGGCCGAGAAGGCCGGGCAGGGTGCCTGCCGGATGATGGCGGCCCAGGTGCTCTTCACGCTGCGGGACCTGACGTCCGCCCGGGTGGGGCAGGTGGAGCTGCAGGGTGAGCAGGGCCCGCTGTGCTCCCTCGGGGCCGATGAGGCCGAGGAGTTCGCCTCCGACGACGGTTCGGGCGGTCCCGACAGCCAGTACTTCGTCGACGACGACGGGCACGTGCAGCGCATTCCCGGAAGCAGTAAGGGCAGCGGTGATCCGGAGCCCGTGACCGGTCCGCTGGGCAGCGGGCCGGTGGTCATGAGCGCCGTGGGCGTGGCCAGGGACGAACAGCAGGCTGCCACCGTCTCGGCAGATCAGCAGCGTCTCTACGTGTCCTCCCTCACCGAGGAGGGTGAGCTGTCCGCCCCCGTGGTGAGCAGCAACGCGAAGAAGGAAGCGGACCGGCTGTCGGCACCGAGCTGGGACGGCGGGGGCGATCTGTGGGTCGCCGACCGCGATCCGTCGGATCCCAGGCTGCTGCGGCTGGTGGACGGTGCCGGAGAACCGCAGGAGGTCTCGGTACCCGGCTTGGGCGGTGGGCGGATCGAGGCGTTGCGTATGTCGGCGGACGGGGTGCGGATCGCCCTGCGGGTGTCGCAGGACGGGCACACGACGCTGCACATCGGCCGGGTCGAGCGGCATGGCTCGGGAGAGGACGAGACGGTCTCGGTGGAGGACCTGCGCCGGGCCACACCCCAGCTGGCCGACGTGACGGCTGTTTCCTGGTCCGGCCGTAGCCGTCTCGTGGTGGTCGGCAAGGAGGAGGGCGGTGTGCAGCAGGTGCGGTATGTGCAGGCCGACGGGTCCACGGCGTCCTCCGGAGTCCTCCCGGGGGTGAACCAGGTGACGGCGGTCGCGGCAGCCGGCGACGAGCAGCTGCCGCTGATGGCTGACACCGAGAGCGACGGGATAGTGAAGCTGTCGCCCGGGGACAACTGGCAGACGGTTCTCAAGGAGGGCTCCTCGCTGGTCTACCCCGGCTGACGTCCTGTCCCGGCCGAGCGGGCGGAGTGCCCTCCAGGGCCGCGATCACCGCCGTTGCGGGCGTTGTGGGCGTTGCGGGGCCGCAGGTTTCGCGGGTTCGCAGGAGCAGGCGCTTTCCCGTTGTCCCCAGGGGTTTTCCACAGGGATGGCCGGACACCCGCCGTGCGGGCACAGTGGGGCTGTGCGGGGATGGTGGCGGGAGATCGTGGGGCTGGTGCTGCCGGTGGCCTGTGGGGGCTGCGGCAGGCCGCGGACGGAGTTGTGCACGGAGTGTGCCGCCGGTCTGGCGCCCGGGCCCCGGCGGGTACGACCCGCGCCCGAGCCCGACGGGCTGCCGGTGGTCCACGCGGCGGCCCCGTACGAGAACGCCGTGAGGGCGATGCTGCTCGCCCACAAGGAGCGCGGGGCCCTCGGCCTGGCCGGAGTGCTCGGCGGCGCGCTGGCGGCCGCTGTGCGGGCCGGAGCGGGGCACGGAGGCGACGCGGGCCCGTTGCTGCTGGTGCCCGTGCCGTCGGCGCGGCGGGCCACGGCGGGGCGCGGGCACGACCCGGTGCGCAGGATCGCCGCTGCGGCCGCCGCCGAGCTCCGGTGCGGAGGCACACGCGCCGGACTGCTCCCCTTACTGCG
The DNA here is from genome assembly GCF_040630715.1 of Streptomyces sp. NPDC005752. Classification (NCBI taxonomy): domain Bacteria; kingdom Bacillati; phylum Actinomycetota; class Actinomycetes; order Kitasatosporales; family Streptomycetaceae; genus Streptomyces; species Streptomyces sp. NPDC005752. The sequence continues at coordinate 13,768 of NZ_JBEXYB010000032.1, forward strand.
GCAGCGGCGTGCGGTGGCGGACCAGGCGGGGCTGGGAGCCCGGGACCGGCAGACGAATATGGCGGGCGCGCTCGTCGTCGCGGCCGGGGGCCGAAAGCTGCTCGACTGCGGCCGGGTCGTACTCGTGGACGACCTGCTCACGACGGGGGCCTCGCTGGCGGAGGCGGCACGCGCGGTGCGCGCCGCGAGCCGCACCGGCATGGGCGCGGCGGAAGGGCTCCGGGCCGCGGTTGTCGCAGCTTCTCCGTCTGCTTTCGAAATAAACCGGAACTAACAGATAACTTTCATCGTCGCAGGTGGTGAGTGGGCAAAGGGCCCCGCTCGGAGGTACGCGTGAGTAGCGGGTGCCGATACGGGGGTGGGCAGGCTATGTTCGGTTGTGAGGGGCGGTGAATTCCGCACCTCGATGAATGCGCCACCAGGTTTCGTGCAGGTAACTCACCGGTACGCCAGAAGCATAAAAGTCGGTGGGGTGAAAGCCTGCCGACGGGGGAGGAGGAGGTGACAGCCACCGAGTCAGCGGCTCCGGCGATCACCGGAGCCTGGTGCAAAAGGGAGATGCTCCGCCGCCGAAGCGGAGCGATCCGGGAACGGAGTTCTGCGTGGACATCGTCGTCAAGGGCCGCAAGACCGAGGTGCCCGAGCGGTTCCGCAAGCACGTGGCCGAGAAGCTGAAGCTGGACAAGATCCAGAAGTTCGACGGCAAGGTGATCAGCCTCGACGTCGAGGTGTCCAAGGAGCCGAATCCCCGTCAGGCCGACCGTGCGGCACGGGTGGAGATCACGCTCCGCTCGCGTGGGCCGGTCATCCGGGCGGAAGCGGCGGCAGGCGACCCGTACGCAGCGCTCGACCTGGCCACCGACAAGCTCGACACACAGCTGCGCAAGGAGCACGACAAGCGCTACAGCAGGCGTGGTAACGGCCGGCTGTCGGCAGCCGAGGTCGCGGAGGTCGTCCCGGGCGCCGCCTCGTTCAACGGGGACGGTGAGCTGATTCCCGAGGAGCCGGAGCATTCCGTGCCGACCACGAGGATGGGATCGCTCGAGGTACAGGGCGAGGGACCGCTCGTGGTGCGCGAGAAGATGCACGTCGCAGCACCGATGACGCTCGACCAGGCGCTCTACGAGATGGAGCTGGTCGGGCACGACTTCTACCTGTTCGTCGACTCCGAGACCAAGGAGCCCAGTGTCGTCTACCGGCGGCACGCCTACGACTACGGTGTCATCCACCTGAGGACCGACCCGCTGGCCTCGGACGGGGCGGGCGGCGCGGGCGGTGCGCTCGGCGGCTGACACCCTCCACTCACAGCCGATACGCGGTGCCCCTGGAGCGTCCGAGTGCTCCAGGGGCACCGCGTGCGAGCACGGGGCACCGTTTCGGCGGCCGGGCATGAAAGCATGGCGGCCCAGGCCAAGCAGTGCTCTGTGCACTGCCGTTGGCGCACAGCCTGTGACCTCAGGCAGTTGCCTTCAGGGGGAGGAACGATGGCGGACACCTTCGGGCCCGTGCGTGGCACGAGCGATGCCCACAGCGCTGCCGGTGCGGATTCCGTTGCGGATGACGGCGATTCCCGCAAGGAGCCCATCAGGGTGCTTGTGGTGGATGACCACGCGCTGTTCCGCAGGGGTCTGGAGATCGTCCTCGCCCAGGAGGAGGACATCCAGGTCGTCGGAGAGGCGGGGGACGGCGCGGAGGCGGTCGACAAGGCGGCGGACCTGCTGCCCGACATCGTGCTGATGGACGTCCGGATGCCCAAGCGTGGCGGCATCGAAGCCTGCACCTCCATCAAGGAGGTGGCCCCCAGCGCGAAGATCATCATGTTGACGATCAGCGACGAGGAGGCCGACCTCTACGAGGCGATCAAGGCAGGGGCCACCGGGTACCTGCTGAAGGAGATCTCGACCGACGAGGTGGCCACGGCCATTCGCGCGGTGGCGGACGGCCAGTCCCAGATCAGTCCGTCGATGGCCTCCAAACTGCTCACCGAGTTCAAGTCGATGATCCAGCGCACCGACGAACGCCGGCTCGTTCCCGCGCCGCGGCTCACCGAGCGGGAGCTGGAAGTGCTCAAGCTCGTGGCCACAGGCATGAACAACCGTGATATCGCCAAGGAATTGTTCATCTCCGAGAACACGGTGAAGAACCACGTCCGCAATATCCTGGAGAAGCTCCAGCTGCACTCCCGTATGGAAGCCGTGGTCTATGCCATGCGGGAGAAGATCCTCGAGATCAGGTAGCGGTGGAGCGGCGTCCGGCGTCCTACGGGAGGAGACGGGCGATCTCCGCCGTGAGCGGCCCGCGCAGCTCCGGTGCGTCGACGCGCTCCAGCCGTACGTCGGTGCAGCCGACCCATGACGCCGCCTCGACGAGGGCCTCGGCCATCGGCGTCACGGACTTCGCTCCGTCCAGCGACACCTGGCGGGCGACCAGCGTGGTCCCTTCCCTGGCCGGGTCCACGCGGCCCCGCAGCATGCCGCCCGCCAGCAGCGGCATCGCGAAGTAGCCGTGGATCCGCTTGGCCCGGGGGACGTACGCCTCCAGGCGATGGGTGAAGCCGAAGACACGCTCCGTGCGCGCCCGTTCCCAGATCAGCGAGTCGAACGGCGACAGCAGCGTCGTGCGGTGCCGTCCGCGCGGTTCCGAGGCCAGGGCCTCGGGGTGTGCCCAGGCAGGCTTCGCCCAGCCCCGCACCGACACCGGGACCAGGCCGGAGTCCGCCACGACGGCGTCGAACTGCTCGGCCTTGAGCCGGTGGTAGTCGGCGATGTCCGACCGGGTGCCGACTCCCAGCGACCGTCCCGCCAGGGCCACCAGGCGGCGCAGGCACTCCGTGTCGTCCAGGTCGTCGTGGAGCACGGCGTCCGGGATCGCGCGCTCCGCCAGGTCGTAGACGCGCTTCCAACCGCGCCGCTCGGTGCACACCACCTCGCCGTACATCAGGGCCCGTTCGACGGCGACCTTGGAGGCGGACCAGTCCCACCACTCGCCGCCGTTCTTCGCGCCGCCGAGCTCGGTCGCCGTCAGCGGGCCCTCGGTGCGCAGCTGCTTGATCACCGTCTCGTAGGCCCCGTCGGGCAGGTCGTGGTTCCAGTGCGGCCGGGACCGGTAGGCGCGGCGGCGGAACGCGAAGTGCGGCCACTCCTCGACCGGCAGGATGCACGCTGCGTGCGACCAGTACTCGAACGAGCGGCCCCCCGACCAGTAGGCGTCGTCGACCGTGCGGCGGCCGAGTGCGCCGAGACGGGCGTACGGCACGAGCTCGTGCGACCGGGCGAGGACCGAGATGGTGTCGAGCTGAACGGCCCCGAGATGGCGCAGCACCCCCGGGACCCCGCCCCGGCGGTCCGGGGCGCCGAGGAAGCCCTGGGCGCGCAGGGCTGTCCGGCGTGCCTGGTCGGCGGAGAGTTCCAGAACGGGCGGCGGCACAGACGTCATGGGGTGAACCCTAGAGCGCGCCACCGACATCGGGGGCCGGCAGATACGGAAGGGTGCCGGGCAGTCCCAGATCGGTGGGGAGCAGTGAGCCGGTCCAGGTGTCGCGCCGTGTTCCCTTGTTGACCAGGCCCGACCGCTGCTCGCCCTCCATACGGAATCCGGCACGCCGGGCGACCGCCCGGGAAGGGGCGTTGCCGATCTCCGCCCGCCACTCGAAGCGGTCCGCACACAGGACGGTGAACGCCCAGTGGGCCGCCGCCAACACCGCTTCCGTCGTGTAACCGGCGCCGCGGTGCTCCCCGGCCGTCCAGTAACCCACCTCGTAGGTGCCGGGCAGGGTGCTGCGGTTGACGCCGAGCGCGCCGACGAGCGGGCCGCCGTCCCGCAGCAGCAGGGCGAAGTTGTACATCGTGTCGTCCTGCCAGCCCGAGGGTGAGAGTTTCCGGGTGAAGAGCTCGGCGTCGGCACGGGTGTACGGCGAGGGGACAACTGTCCAGCGCTGGATGTCCGGGTCCTGGCAGGCGGTGTACACGGCGTCCTCGTCCTCGGGGGCGAAGGGGCGCATGAGCAGGCGTTCCGTGGTGAGGCTGATGGGGTCCATGCGGGGATTCTGGTGACCGTGAGCACGGGACGCGAGCGCTTTTCGCCGCTTTCCGGCACCTTCCGTCCGCCTCGTCCGTTGTCCTGGAAGGGGTGCGGTGGGGAGAACGCGGTGGCAGCCCTCCCGGCGCGGCGCGGTCCTCGCTTACGATGGCCGTTGCGGTGGGGTCCACCTGCCGTGCCCGCGCCAGAGTCCATCACACGACCCAGTGCCAGGCCCGACCGGCAAGGAGACCAGCCTCAGTGTCCGTCTTCAACAAGCTCATGCGTGCAGGCGAAGGCAAGATCCTGCGCAAACTGCACCGCATCGCGGACCAGGTCAGCTCCATCGAAGAGGACTTCGTCAACCTCTCCGACGCCGAGCTGCGGGCGCTCACCGACGAGTACAAGGAACGGTACGCGGACGGCGAGAGCCTGGACGACCTGCTTCCCGAAGCATTCGCGACCGTCCGTGAGGCCGCGAAGCGCGTCCTCGGACAGCGCCATTACGACGTCCAGATGATGGGCGGTGCCGCCCTGCACCTCGGTTACGTGGCCGAGATGAAGACCGGTGAGGGCAAGACCCTCGTCGGCACCCTGCCCGCGTATCTCAACGCGCTCTCCGGCAAGGGCGTGCACCTGATCACGGTGAACGACTACCTGGCCGAGCGTGACTCCGAGATGATGGGCCGGGTGCACAAGTTCCTCGGTCTCGAGGTCGGCTGCATCATCGCGAACATGACTCCGGCCCAGCGCCGTGAGCAGTACGCGTGCGACGTCACGTACGGCACGAACAACGAGTTCGGGTTCGACTACCTCCGCGACAACATGGCGTGGTCCAAGGACGAGCTCGTCCAGCGCGGCCACAACTTCGCCATCGTCGACGAGGTCGACTCGATCCTCGTCGACGAGGCCCGTACGCCGCTGATCATCTCGGGCCCGGCCGACCAGGCCACCAAGTGGTACGGCGACTTCGCCAAGCTGGTCACGCGCCTCACCAAGGGTGAGGCGGGCAACCAGCTGAAGGGCATCGAGGAGACCGGCGACTACGAGGTCGACGAGAAGAAGCGGACCGTGGCCATCCATGAGCCCGGTGTAGCCAAGGTCGAGGACTGGCTCGGGATCGACAACCTCTACGAGTCGGTGAACACTCCGCTCGTCGGTTACCTGAACAACGCGATCAAGGTCAAGGAACTCTTCAAGAAGGACAAGGACTACGTCGTCATCGACGGCGAAGTCATGATCGTCGACGAGCACACCGGCCGTATCCTCGCCGGCCGCCGTTACAACGAGGGCATGCACCAGGCCATCGAGGCGAAGGAAGGGGTGGACATCAAGGACGAGAACCAGACGCTCGCCACGATCACCCTGCAGAACTTCTTCCGCCTGTACGGCAAGCTCTCCGGCATGACCGGTACGGCCATGACCGAGGCCGCCGAGTTCCACCAGATCTACAAGCTCGGCGTCGTGCCGATCCCGACGAACCGGCCCATGGTCCGCGCCGACCAGTCCGACCTGATCTACCGCACCGAGGTCGCGAAGTTCGCCGCGGTCGTCGACGACATCGCCGAGAAGCACGAGAAGGGGCAGCCGATCCTGGTCGGCACCACCTCCGTCGAGAAGTCCGAGTACCTCTCGCAGCAGCTCTCCAAGCGCGGTGTCCAGCACGAGGTCCTCAACGCCAAGCAGCACGACCGTGAGGCGACGATCGTCGCCCAGGCCGGCCGCAGGGGCGCCGTCACGGTCGCCACGAACATGGCCGGACGAGGCACCGACATCAAGCTCGGCGGCAACCCGGACGACCTCGCCGAGGCGGAGCTGCGCCAGCGCGGTCTCGACCCCGTCGACCACGTCGAGGAGTGGGCGGCCGCACTGCCCGCCGCGCTGGAGAAGGCCGAGCAGGCCGTGAAGGCGGAGTTCGAAGAGGTCAAGGATCTCGGCGGGCTGTACGTGCTCGGCACGGAGCGGCACGAGTCGCGGCGCATCGACAACCAGCTGCGTGGTCGTTCCGGCCGTCAGGGCGACCCGGGCGAGTCCCGGTTCTACCTGTCGCTGGGCGACGACCTGATGCGGCTGTTCAAGGCGCAGATGGTCGAGCGCGTCATGTCGATGGCGAACGTCCCGGACGACGTCCCCATCGAGAACAAGATGGTGACCCGGGCGATCGCCTCCGCACAGTCGCAGGTCGAGCAGCAGAACTTCGAGACGCGTAAGAACGTCCTGAAGTACGACGAGGTGCTCAACCGGCAGCGTGAGGTCATCTACGGCGAGCGCCGCCGGGTCCTGGAAGGCGAGGATCTGCAGGACCAGATCCGCCACTTCATGGACGACACGATCGACGACTACATCCGCCAGGAGACGGCCGAGGGCTTCGCCGAGGAGTGGGACCTCGACCGCCTGTGGGGAGCTTTCAAGCAGCTCTACCCGGTGAAGGTCACGGTCGAGGAGCTGGAGGAGGCCGCGGGCGACCTGGCCGGCGTGACCGCCGACTTCATCGCCGAGTCGGTCAAGGACGACATCCACGACCAGTACGCGGAGCGCGAGAAGACGCTCGGCTCGGACATCATGCGTGAGCTGGAGCGGCGCGTGGTCCTGTCCGTCCTGGACCGCAAGTGGCGCGAGCACCTCTACGAGATGGACTACCTCCAGGAGGGCATCGGCCTCCGGGCCATGGCGCAGAAGGACCCTCTGATCGAGTACCAGCGCGAGGGCTTCGACATGTTCAACGCCATGATGGAGGGCATCAAGGAGGAGTCCGTCGGCTACCTGTTCAACCTGGAGGTCCAGGTCGAGCAGCAGGTCGAGGAGGTCCCGGTGCAGGACGGTGCGGAGCGCCCCTCGCTGGAGAAGCAGGGCGCACCGGTCGCGGCCGCCTCCGGGCGCCCGGAGATCCGCGCCAAGGGCCTGGACGCACCGCAGCGTCCGGACCGGCTGCACTTCTCCGCTCCCACGGTGGACGGCGAGGGCGGCGTGGTCGAGGGCGACTTCGCCAACGGTGACGGTGCGCGGTCCGAGGGTGACGGGCTCACGCGTGCGGAGCGCCGGAAGGCGCAGAAGAGCACGGGCGGGCGGCGCCGCAAGAAGTAGCGCGCAGCACGTCTGAGCGGGGCCTGGCCCGGACACCGGATGCGGTGTCCGGGCCAGGCGCGTTTCCTGGGCCTCTCCAGGGCTCCGGGCCGGGTGGTGGACCCCTCGGGGCTCCAGGGGCTCCGAGGGGCGTGGCAGGGGGTCACGTGGCCGCTGAAGCCGTTCCACGGCCCCGGCGGGTCAGTCCCAGGTCAGCGGACGTACTGGTTCGGCCGGGGCCGGTCCGGGGGCGGAGCGGGGGACGTCCGGGCCTGCGGCGCCCTGAGCCCCGGGGCTGCGGGCCTCTGAGCCCCGGGGCTGCGGCCCTGAGCCCCGGGGCCGGTGTCGTCCTCGATCGCCGCAGGTGCGTTCGCGGGTCCGGCGGCCGTCACCCGGTCATCTGAGGGCAGGCAGGCGCTCGCCGCCCAGGTCGATCGCGGCGCAGCGCCAGCGGAGGTCGTGGCCCTGTTCCAGGCGGAAGGCCATGGCCCGGACCTGCTCGCCCGTGGCGATGCTGGCGAAGGCCTCGACCACCCCGGTGGCCGGCTGGGTGCCGTGGCAGGTGCGTACGACCGGTCGCCTGCGGCCCGCGCCGAGCGGGGCGTCGGGGGCGAGTACGGCGAGCTGGTCGTAGGCCTCGCCGATCGTGTGGCCGAGCATCCAGTGCACCGGGCGCTGTCCGCTCAGGACGGCGAGAAGGCGTTCCGCGAACCACTGGTGCGGGCGCAGCGGCCGCCGGGGCCGTTGTGGCGGTACGGTGCCCGGCCTGCTGCGGTCGTGTCGTCCGGCCGGCCTCGTCCTGTCCGTGCTCATGCTCATAGCCCCCGTGGCTGCTGTCCGGAGCCCGGGCGAGTACCGGGCGGTAACTTCTGCTGGGGATCTTCTACGGGGCCGGTCACCGGCCCCGCAAGCGGCGGTGAGGCCCCGCCCCGCGCCAGGCGGGATCACCTATCCGGGTGATGGGCCCGGCGCCGCAAGGGAACTGCGGGGGTGACGGTCGTCGCGCGGTGGACAGCGACGGGCGGATCGGCAACCCCGAAGGGGGACGTCGCACGTATCCTGACGGCGTCATCGACTACGAAAGCGGTCATCCATGCGTGTGTACGTCCCTCTGACACTTTCCGGTCTCGCCGCGGCGCACGGGGCGGGCGAAGTCGGTCCGGGGCCGCTGACCGCCTATGCCGTGACGCCCGGTCTGCGCGAGTGGTACGTCTCCGACGACATCGAGGAGCTGGAGTACGCGGCGCTCAACAGGGCCGCCTCCGCCTCGCTGCGGATGATCGCGGGACGGCCGGAGGAGACCCGGCGCCGGGTCGTCGTGGCCTTCGACGTGCCGGACGGGGCGGCGGTCGCCGACCCGGACCACGTCCTGGACGCGTCGTCGCTCGGCGAGGTGCGGATCGCGGACGCGGTGGCGCTGTCGAAGGCCGCCGCCGTCCACGTGGACGGCGAGGACGCCGAGGAGGACGTCACGTCGGCGGCCGCGGTGCTGGGGGCGGCGGACCTCGGTGACGACGACGCCCGGTTCACCGTGGACGGCGCGGAGGACCACGAGCTGCTGTGGTTCGGGATCCAGGAGATCCCCGGACTGATCGCCTGATCCCTGATCCCTGACCGCCTGTCCGGGTGACTGTCGTAGCGGGCGAGTATTTTTTACCCATGGCGACATCGGGGAAGCACCGCACACATCTGGTCTGGGACTGGAACGGCACTCTGCTCGACGACATCCACGCGGTCCTCGGGGCGACGAACGCAGCCTTCGCGGCGGTCGATCTGGCGCCGATCACGCTGGAGCAGTACCGCGAGACGTACTGCGTGCCGATACCCAGGTTCTACGAGCGGCTCATGGGCAGGCTGCCCACGCAGGCCGAGTGGGAGCGGATGGACGGCCTCTTCAACAGCCACTACACCGAGCAGCGGCCGGCCTGCGCGCTGACCGAGGGCGTCGAGGAGCTGCTGAGCCGGTGGCAGCTCGGCGGCCGCAGTCAGTCGCTGCTGAGCATGTACGGCCACGAGCACCTGGTCCCGGTGGTGCGGGGATTCGGCATCGAGCGTCACTTCGTGCGCGTCGACGGACGGACGGGCCCCTCCGGCGGCAGCAAGGCGCAGCACATGGAACGTCACTTCGAGGTGCTCGGAGGCATCGCTCCCGAATCCGCGGTGGTCATCGGTGACGCGGTGGACGACGCCGTGGCCGCGGCGCACGTCGGCGCGCGCGCCGTGCTCTACACCGGCGGTTCGCACAGCCGCAGCAGTCTGGAAGCGGCGGGTGTGCCCGTCGTGGACACCCTGGCCGAGGCCGTCGCACTGGCCGAGCTGATGACGGACTGAGGGACAGGACGGGCTGCGGGCGCGACCGCCGCCGCAGCGACCGCACGATCGGCTGACCGTATCTGCGCGGGTGTGTGTCCTTACGCCCGGCGCCGCTCTCGTGCGATGTCCAGAGTGTCAAAGTTCGGGACCTTCTTTTGTACATATGCGGCTCATGACGGTTGTGGGTGCAGGAGGGATAGCCTGGGTCCGTGATCAGCGCGATACGCCTCGGGGGCAGCGAAGCCCCCGGCCTGCGCCCGGAGTGCCACAGCACCCGGGCGATGCGTGATCTCCACGCCCCGGGCCGTCTGCCGAAAATGGCTGATACGGCCCCGGGCGTCTCCCGAGGCGGCATAGCGTCGACCCAGACCGGAAACCCCGCGTCGTGGCGTTACGTCGCCTTCTTCACCTACGTCACGCAACGGCGCGCGACAGGAGCCAGAGGACATGCAGACCAAGCTGGACGAAGCCAAGGCCGAGCTGCTCGCACGGGCGGCCCGGGTAGCTGACAACAGTCCGGGCGGTGGTGTCGGTGGCCCGGGAGGTGGCCTCCGGGTGCACCTTGCCGAAGCGGCGACGGGTACCGGAGCGGACGGCACCGGAACGGGCGACGCCACCGGAACGGGCGACGGTACCGAGGCCGGCCAGGGTGACAGCCAGGGCCGGGACACGCTGCTCGCCTATCTCCAGCGCTACTACCTGCACACCGCCCTGGAGGACATCAGCGACCGTGACCCGGTCGATGTCTTCGGTGCCGCTTCCTCCCACTACCGTCTCGCCGGGAACCGCCCCCAGGGCACGGCGAACGTCCGGGTGCACACCCCGACCGTCGAGGAGAACGGCTGGACCAGCAGCCACTCGGTCGTCGAGGTCGTCACGGACGACATGCCCTTCCTGGTCGATTCCGTGACCAACGAGCTGTCGCGGCAGGGCCGTGGCATCCACCTCGTGATCCACCCGCAGATGATCGTCCGCCGCGATGTCGCGGGCAAGCTGATCGAGGTGTTCGCCGACGAGCGCCCGAGGGGCAAGGGCGGCAAGCGGGCCAAGGGCAAGGACGCCGGCCCCGAGCTGCCGCACGACGCGCTCGTCGAGTCCTGGATCCACGTGGAGATCGACCGGGAGACCGACCGCGCGGACCTGAAGCAGATCACCGCCGATCTGCTCCGTGTCCTGTCCGACGTACGGGAGACCGTCGAGGACTGGGACAAGATGCGGGAAGCCGCGCTGCGGATGGCCGACGACCTTCCGGCCGAGCCGCTCGACGAGCTGGCCGACGAGGAGGTCGAGGAGGCGCGCGAGCTGCTGCGCTGGCTCGCCGCCGACCACTTCACCTTCCTCGGCTACAGGGAATACGAGCTCCGGGAGTCCGACGCGCTGACGGCCGTCCCCGGCACCGGTCTCGGCATCCTGCGCTCCGACCCGAAGCACGTCGAGGACGAGGCCCACCCGGTCAGCCCGTCCTTCGACCGGCTGCCCGCGGACGCCCGCGCCAAGGCCCGGGAGCACAAGCTCCTCGTCCTGACGAAGGCGAACAGCAGGGCGACCGTGCACCGCCCCAGCTACCTGGACTACGTCGGGGTGAAGAAGTTCGACGCCGACGGCAACGTCATCGGCGAGCGGCGCTTCCTCGGGCTGTTTTCCTCCGCCGCGTACACCGAGTCGGTGCGCCGGGTGCCCGTGGTGCGCCGGAAGGTCGCCGAGGTGCTGGAGGGTGCGGGCTTCACGCCCAACAGCCACGACGGCCGCGACCTGCTCCAGATCCTGGAGACGTACCCGCGCGACGAGCTGTTCCAGACGCCCGTCGACCAGCTGCGTTCCATCGTCACCTCCGTGCTCTACCTCCAGGAGCGCCGCCGGCTGCGGCTCTACCTGCGTCAGGACGAGTACGGGCGCTACTACTCCGCCCTCGTCTACCTGCCGCGTGACCGCTACACCACCGGTGTGAGGCTCCGCCTGATCGACATCCTCAAGGAGGAACTGGGCGGCACCAGCGTCGACTTCACGGCCTGGAACACCGAGTCGATCCTGTCCCGGCTGCACTTCGTCGTCCGGGTCCCGCCGGGCACCGAGCTGCCGCACCTCACCGACGCGGACGCGGACCGCATCGAGGCCCGCCTCGTCGAGGCCGCCCGCTCCTGGGCCGACGGCTTCCAGGAGGCGCTGAACGCGGAGTGCGGCGAGGAACGGGCCGCCGAACTGATGCGCCGTTACGGCCAGTCGTTCCCCGAGGGCTACAAGGCGGACCACTCGCCGCGTGCGGCCGTGGCCGACCTGGTGCACGTCGAGGAGCTCAAGAGCGAGCACAAGGACTTCGCCCTCAGCCTGTACGAGCCGGTCGGTGCCGCCCCCGCCGAGCGCCGGTTCAAGATCTACCGCACCGGTGAGCAGGTCTCGCTCTCCGCCGTCCTCCCCGCGCTCCAGCGGCTCGGCGTCGAGGTCGTCGACGAACGTCCGTACGAGCTGCGCTGCGCGGACCGCACGCACGCCTGGATCTACGACTTCGGGCTGCGCCTGCCGAAGAAGGCCACGGGCAACGGCGACTACCTCGCCGATGACGCCCGGGAACGCTTCCAGCAGGCCTTCGCGGCCATCTGGACCGGCGAGGCGGAGAACGACGGCTTCAACTCCCTGGTCCTGGGCGCCGGCCTCAGCTGGCGGCAGGCCATGGTGCTGCGCGCCTACGCGAAGTACCTGCGCCAGGCGGGTTCGACGTTCAGCCAGGACTACATGGAGGACACCCTCCGCAACAACGTCCACACCACCCGGCTGCTGGTCTCGCTCTTCGAGGCCCGGATGTCCCCGACCCGTCAGAAGGCCGGTACGGAGCTGACGGACGGGCTGCTGGAGGAGCTCGACGGTGCCCTCGACCAGGTGGCCTCTCTGGACGAGGACCGGATCCTGCGGTCCTTCCTCACCGTCATCAAGGCCACGCTGCGGACGAACTACTTCCAGCTGGCCGACGACCACGAGCCTCACGGCTACGTGTCGATGAAGTTCGACCCCCAGGCGATCCCGGACCTCCCCGCGCCGCGCCCGGCGTACGAGATCTGGGTCTACTCGCCGCGCGTCGAGGGTGTCCACCTGCGCTTCGGCAAGGTCGCCCGGGGCGGGCTGCGGTGGTCGGACCGCAAGGAGGACTTCCGTACGGAGATCCTCGGCCTGGTCAAGGCGCAGATGGTCAAGAACACCGTGATCGTGCCGGTGGGCGCCAAGGGCGGGTTCGTCGCCAAGCAGCTGCCGGACCCGGCCGTGGACCGTGACGCCTGGCTCGCCGAGGGCATCGCCTGCTACAGGATCTTCATCTCGGCGCTGCTCGACATCACCGACAACATGGTGACGGGCGAGGTCGTGCACCCCTCGGAGGTGGTGCGTCACGACGAGGACGACACCTATCTCGTCGTCGCCGCCGACAAGGGGACCGCGAGTTTCTCCGACATCGCCAACGACGTCGCCGTCGCGTACGGCTTCTGGCTCGGCGACGCCTTCGCCTCCGGAGGCTCGGCCGGATACGACCACAAGGGCATGGGCATCACCGCCCGCGGTGCCTGGGAGTCCGTGAAGCGGCACTTCCGCGAGCTGGGCCACGACACGCAGACCGAGGACTTCACGGTCGTCGGCGTCGGCGACATGTCCGGTGACGTCTTCGGCAACGGCATGCTGCTCTCCGAGCACATCCGGCTGGTCGCGGCCTTCGACCACCGGCACATCTTCATCGACCCGAACCCGGACGCGGCGACCTCGTACGCCGAGCGGCGCCGGCTGTTCGACCTGCCGCGCAGCTCCTGGGCGGACTACGACACGGAGCTGCTGTCCGCGGGCGGCGGTATCCACCCGCGTTCCGCCAAGTCGATCCCGGTCAACGCGCACGTCCGCGCGGCGCTCGGCATCGACTCGAAGGTCACGAAGATGACGCCCGCCGAGCTGATGCAGAACATCCTCATGGCGTCGGTCGACCTCGTGTGGAACGGCGGCATCGGCACGTACATCAAGTCGACGTCCGAATCGAACGCCGACGTCGGTGACAAGGCCAACGACTCGATCCGGGTCAACGGGGCGGACCTGCGGGCCCGCGTCGTCGGGGAGGGCGGCAACCTCGGGGCCACCCAGCTCGGCCGGATCGAGTTCGCCCGGGCCGGCGGCCGGATCAACACCGACGCGATCGACAACAGCGCCGGTGTGGACACCTCCGACCACGAGGTGAACATCAAGATCCTGCTCAACGGTCTCGTCCGGGAGGGCGACATGACCGTGAAGCAGCGCAACAAGGTGCTCGCGGAGATGACCGACGAGGTCGGGCAGCTCGTGCTGCGCAACAACTACGCGCAGAACATCGCACTCGCCAACGCGTGCTCCCAGGCGCCGTCGCTCCTCCACGCCCACCAGCGCTTCATGCGCAGGCTCGGCCGTGACGGGCACCTGGACCGGGCGCTGGAGTTCCTGCCGAACGACCGTCAGATCCGTGAGCTGCTGAACCACGGCAAGGGCCTCAGCCAGCCCGAACTGGCCGTCCTGCTCGCCTACACCAAGATCACCGCGGCGGAGGAGCTGATCTCCACCAGCCTGCCGGACGACGCTCACCTGCAGAAGCTGGTGCACGCGTACTTCCCGAAGCAGCTGAGCGAGCGGTTCCCCCAGGCGGTCGACGGGCACGCGCTGCGCCGCGAGATCATCACGACGGTGCTGGTCAACGACACGGTGAACACCGGTGGTTCGACCTTCCTGCACCGGCTGCGCGAGGAGACCGGGGCGTCGCTCGAGGAGATCGTGCGGGCACAGTTCGCCGCACGTGAGATCTTCGGACTCTCCGCCGTGTGGGACGCCGTGGAGGCGCTCGACAACACGGTGGCCGCGGACGTGCAGACCCGGATCCGGCTGCACTCGCGCCGGCTCGTCGAGCGCGGCTCGCGCTGGCTGCTCGGCAACCGGCCCCAGCCGGTCGAGATCGCGGAGACCATCGCGTTCTTCCGTGACGGTGTCGAACGCGTCTGGAACGAGCTGCCGAAGCTGCTCAAGGGTGCCGACGCCGAGTGGTACGGGTCGATCCTCGAGGAACTCACCTCGGTGGGGGTCCCCGAGGAGCTGGCGGTCCGGGTGGCCGGGTTCTCCTCGGCCTTCCCGGCGCTGGACATCGTGGCGATCGCGGACCGTACGGACAAGGACCCGCTGGCGGTCGCCGAGGTGTACTACGACCTCGCCGACCGGCTGGGGATCACCCAGCTGATGGACCGGATCATCGAGCTGCCGAGGGCCGACCGTTGGCAGTCCATGGCCCGCGCGTCGATCCGTGAGGACCTGTACGCCGCGCACGCCGCACTGACGTCGGACGTGCTGTCCGTCGGCGACGGGACGTCGGCGCCCGAACAGCGGTTCAAGGCCTGGGAGGAGAAGAACGCGGCGATCCTGGCCCGTTCGCGCGCCACCCTGGAGGAGATCCAGGGCTCGGAGTCCTTCGACCTGGCCAACCTCTCGGTGGCCATGCGGACGATGCGGACCCTGCTGCGTACGCACGCCTGACCCGGGTGCGGCCGACCGGGCCGTGACACAGCCGTCCGCCGGACGGGCCTCATCGGCCCGTCCGGCGGACGGCGTTACGGGGTCACCCGGTCACCGTGTCATTTCTTGGGCTTCGCGGGCCCGGTGAACTCCTCGTACGCGGCCACGACGTCCTTGGCCGGGCCGTCCATCCGCAGGGTGCCCGCCTCCAGCCAGATCGCCCGGTCGCAGGTCTCGGTGATCGACCGGTTGCTGTGGCTGACCAGGAACACCGTTCCGGCCTCCTCACGGAGCTCCATGATCCGGTCCTTGCTGCGCCGCTGGAACTTCGCGTCGCCGGTGGACAGGGCCTCGTCGATCAGCAGGACGTCATGGCTCTTGGCGGCGGCGATCGAGAAGCGCAGCCTGGCGCCCATGCCGGAGGAGTACGTCCGCATCGGCAGGGTGATGAAGTCGCCCTTCTCGTTGATGCCGGAGAAGTCGACGATGTCCTGGTAGCGCTCACGGATCTGCTCGCGCGTCATGCCCATGGCCAGCCCGCCGAGCACGACGTTGCGCTCCCCGGTCAGGTCGCTCATCAGGGCGGCGTTCACCCCGAGCAGAGAGGGCTGGCCCTGGGTGTGGACCCGGCCCTGCGACGGGGGCAGCAGGCCCGCGACGGCCTTGAGGAGCGTCGACTTCCCGGATCCGTTGGAGCCGATCAGGCCGATCGCCTCGCCCTTGTACGCGGCGAAGCTGACGCCCTTCACGGCGTGCACCTGCCGTGCGCCCCGCGGCTGCCGGCGCGCCACGATCCGGTTCAGGGCGGAGGTGGCGCTGCCCTTTCCGGTGCGGGCGCCGTTGACCGTGTAGGTGATGTGGACGTCGTCGACGACGACGGTGGGTACCCGTGTGTCAGGGGTGTCAGCCACGTCCGTACCTCTCCTCGGCCTTCCAGAAGTAGACGAAGCCGCCGACACCGCAGACGAGCGCCCAGGCCGTCGCGACGGCCCACACGTGCGGGGGGAGCTGCGCACCGGTGAAGCTGTCGATCAGGGCGTAGCGCATCAGGTCGATGTAGACGGCCGCCGGGTTGCATTCCAGCGCCAGCAGGACGAGCCGCGGCACACGGTCGGCGGTGAGCAGGGTGTCGAGGCTCCACATGACGCCCGAGGCGTACATCCAGGTGCGCAGGATGAACGGTGTCAGCTGCGCGATGTCGGGGGTCCTGGCGGCCAGCCGGGCCATGACCATCGAGACGCCGGTGTTGAACAGCGCCTGCAGCGCGAGGGCGGGGACCGCGAGCAGCCAGGACGGCCGCGGGTACTGACCGAACGCGAGGAGGATGAGGAAGAGGGCGCCCAGGGAGAACAGCAGCTGCTGGAGCTGCTGGATGGCCAGGGCGATCGGCAGGGACGCCCGGGGGAAGTGCAGGGCCCGGACGAGTCCGGTGTTGCCGCTGATGGCCCGGGTGCCGGCCGTGATCGAGCTGGCGGTGAAGGTCCAGATGAAGACGCCCGTGACGAGGAAGGGCACGTAGTCGGGGACTCCGTGCTTGGTGTTCATCAGGACGCCGAAGATGAAGTAGTAGACCGTCGCGTTGAGCAGCGGGGTCATGATCTGCCAGATCTGGCCGAGCTTCGCCTGGCTGTACTGGGCGGTCAGCTTGGCCGTGGCGAAGGCGGTGATGAAGTGCCTGCGCCCCCAGAGCTGGCGGACGTACGCGCCGAGGGTCGGCCGGGCACCGCTGACGGTCAGCCCGTGCCGGGCCGCGAGAGCGGCCAGCTCGCCGGGTTCGTACACGGGCAGGAGGGCGGTGGATGCGGTGTCCACCGGGGCCGGCGGGGCTGCTGTCTGGCTCACCACGTTCGCTTTCGACGGGGGGCGGGGAATCAGGGCGTACGCATACGGCTCGATGGGACGGCACCGTATCGTCGCAACGCTGACAGTAGGACGTTTGTACGTCGCAACGCAACCGTTTCGTCGTTACGGACTATCATTCGGGCCATGACCACCGAACGGCGAACCGGGCGCCGCACCCCGGCAGGTGCCGCGGTGCTCCGCGAGGACGTGACCGACGCGATCCGCGGCGCCGTCTTCGAGGAGCTCGCCGCCGTGGGGTTCGCCCGGATGTCGATCGAGGGCATCGCCAGGCGCGCGGGGGTGGGCAAGACCGCTGTCTACCGCCGGTGGAAGTCCAAGCTCCATCTCGTCCTGGACCTGGTCGCGGCCGTCGCCGCGCAGGGCATGCCCGCACCCGCGACGGGGTCGTTGTACGGGGACGTGCGCGCCGTGCTCGAACTGGCCGCGTACGCCCTGCGCCATCCGGTCGCCTCGCAGGTGATTCCCGACCTGCTGGTCGAGGCGGCACGCAATCCGGAGATCTCCGACGCCATCAAGGCCGCCCTGCTGGACCAGCAGCAGGGGGTGGCCGCCGTCGTCGTACGGGCGGCGGTGGCACGCGGCGAACTGCCTGAGGACAGCGATCCGGACCGGGCGCTGGACCTCATCGTCGGGCCGCTGTACTGGCGTCTCGTCGTCGTCCGCGGCGATCTGCCCAAGGGGTACCTGGACGACCTCGCGGCCTCGGCGGTCCGGGCGCTCAAGGCCTGACGGGACGCGGGCCCTCGTCGAGCAGCCGGTCCACGACGCGGCGGGCCGCCTCACCGTCGGCCGTGCCGCAGTGGTCCCGCCGGAAGCTCTCGTACGCATCGGCGTGGAGGTCCGCCGAGTCCGGTGCGGCGCGCAGGGCCCGGACCACCTCCTGGGTGGTCACGAGCAGCGGCCCGGGTGCCCGGGTCTCGAAGTCCAGGCAGAACCCGCGCACGGTGTCCCTGTAGTGCTCCAGGTCGTAGGTGTGGAAGAGCATCGGGCGGCCCGTGTGCGCGAAGCCGAACGCCAGGCCCGAGTAGTCGGTGACCAGCACATCGGCGATCAGCAGGAGTTCGGCGGAGTCCGGGTGCGCGGACACGTCACGCAGGGCCGGGTGCGCCGGCACGCTGCCCGTCACCCGTGGGTGCCTGCGGACCAGCACGGTGGTGCGGCCGTTTAGGGACCGTGCCAGGGCGGTCAGGTCGAGCGCGGGGTCCCAGCGGTACAGCGGGGAGGAACCGTAGGGAAGGCCGGCCGGGGCGTGCGCGAGGTGGTCGCGGTACGTCGGCGCGTACAGGACCACGCGGTGGCCCTCCGGGACGCCCAGCTGCCGGCGGACCCGCTCGGCCGTCCTGTCCCGGCCGGACGCGAACAGCAGGTCGTCGGCCGGGGAGCCCGCCTCCAGCACCTCGCCGGTGTAGGCCAGGGCGCGGCGGAGGTGCGGGGTGGCGAAGGGGCCGGGGGAGACCAGGACCGACCACTGGGCGGAGCGGTGCTCCAGTGTGGCGAGGTGCTGGTGGTCGGCGTACAGCGTGCCCGTGAGGTCCAGCCCGAACCGGCCGAGCGGGGGGTTGTGCCAGGTCTGCACGACCGTCTGGCCGGGCCGCCGCTCGAACCACGCGGGCAGCTGGCCCGCCGCGACGATCCGGCGGGCCCGCGCCAGCGCCTCGTACCAGGCGGTGCTGTGCGCCACGACGGGGACGGCGGTGGCCGGGACACGGGCCGCGGCGCCGGAGGACCCGTCGGTGACCCAGAGGTGCTCCGCGTCGGTGCTCCGGCGCACGAGTTCGGCGTGCACGGCGCGTGGGGAGCCCTCTCCGGCGTAGAGCACGACGTCGTCGAGCGGCAGACGGCGCTGCGCCGGGTAGTGCGCCACCCGCAGACGCTTCTGGCGGTGGGCGCTCCGCTCTGCGTCGCCGAGCGCCGGCGCGCAGTGCACGGTCAGCCGGTCGCCGTGGCGGCGGACGAGGCGGAACCGGGCACCGGCCGCGCTCAGCGGCAGAAGCGCGGCGAGCGCGCCCCCCACCCGTACGGGCCTGCCGTCGAGGTACACCTCCCAGTCGCCTTCGCGGGGCGGTGGTGCGAGCACGGCGGCGAAACGGGCTTCCCCACCTGATCCGGCGGCGGTCGCCGCCTCCCGGCCGGTGTCGGGGGCGGTCGCCGTTTCCCGGTCCGTGCCGGGGGTGGTCGCCGTTTCCCGGTCCGTGCCGGCGACGGTCACCGTCTCACCGAGGGTGCTGTGACGCAGGACGAGTGTGCCCGCGCCCGTACCGGCGATCCGCAGCCCGCCGTCCGGTGCCGGCCCGGCGTGGTCCACGCGTGGCTCGCCGCACACCTCCACCACCAGGTGGCCCGCGGCGTCCGCGAAGGCGGGCGGAGGGAGGTCCGGAGCCGCGGCCAGCGGCACGCGGACGCCGTCGGTCAGGAGCGCGGCCCGCCACCGTTCCCCCGGCCCTCCGCCGGAGGCCGGAGCGGCGGCGAGCGCTCCGAGCGGGATCCGGGCGCCGAAGCCGCCCGCGTCACCACAGCGCACGGGGCAGACGTGCTCCTCGGCCCCGCCGCGCGTCAGGACGAGGGCCGACGGCCGGGCGGCCCCGTACAGCAGGCCGGTCAGCTCCAGTGTGTCCGCCCCGGCGTTGTGGGCGGTGGCCATGGCGGGCAGCCGGGTCACGGACAGCTCCAGCCGGCCGTCCCGGTAGTCGAGCACCGCGCGCCGCCCCCCGGCCAGGTCGTGGACGAGCGGTTGTGCGGCGGCCGCCTCCACCGCCCGAAGCGCTGCCCGCCGCACGACGCCGTGTCCGGCCACGATCACGCCCACCAGCCAGTTGCCCGGCCCCAGCCGCTCCGGATCGAGGACCATCTCGAAGCCCGCGTGGTCGTAACCGTGCAGTTCCTGGCCGGAGTCGGCGGTGGCCCGGTCCGTCCGGACGGTGCGCACCGGCACGGGCCGCGTCCTCCCGCCCGTCGTCTCCCGCACCAGGCCGGCCTTCAGCGACTGCCGGGCCGACCGGGCGGGGAGATTGCGGACGTACGCGTATCCGCGCAGCCGCAGCCTGCCGTCCGCGCCCCACGACGACTCCACCAGCCGTGCCACGGCGGGCAGATCACCCTTACCGAGACGCGTCGACACACCCCTGCCGTCCCCGGCTCCGGGGTGCACGGCCCGTCGCCGTCCGGGGATGCCCGCGACGGCGAACGTGCCTGCCCCGTTGGCCCGTTCGAACTCCAGGACCGCGAGCAGTTCGTCGAGGCGGCGCTCGCGCACCAGCCGCCAGCGGATGCGCGCCTCGGCGGGCAGCCCGGCCAGGGCCGCGTCGCCCGCCCGGTCGAGGAAGGCGCCCGCGTCCTCCAGGAACGCCGAACGGTAGGAGGGGCCGCCCATGGGCAGCCCCTCCAGGAAGTACACGAAGTCGTCGCGCAGGCAGGAGGTGTCGTAGCGAAGCCGATGGCCGGCGCCGCGGTCCGCGAGGAACGCGCTGACCTGCTCGCAGGCGGCGATCCGGTCCCGCACGCCCCGCACGTCCGTGCGTCGCCGGGTGATCGACCCTTCCCGCACCCGCCAGCAGTAGACGTGCTGGTGGAGGACGTCCACCGACCCGGCGAGATAGTGCGCCGGGATCATCACCGGTGCGTCCTCGTAGAGCTTGCCCACCGGGAAGGAGAGGGCGTGCCTGTCCCAGAACGAGCGCCGGAACACCTTGTTCCAGGCGACACGGTCGGCCAGCAGCCGGGCATCGCGGGTGATGTGGGTACGGGGCCGGTCGGCCGTCAGCCAGCGGTACTGCCAGGCCTGCTGCAGACCCTGATCGTCGAGCCGCCACACGTTGCCAGTCACCAGGTCGGAGCCGGTCGACTCCAGGGATGCCAGCATCCGTTCGTACGCGTCGGGCACGAGGGCGTCGTCACTGTCGGCGAACGCCAGGTACGGGACTCCCGCGGTGGTGTGGGCGGTCCCCGTGTTGCGGGCGGCGCTCAGGCCGGCGTTGGCCTGGTGGACGCAGCGGAAACGGTCGTCCCCGGCGGCGAAGTCCTCGGCGATGCGGCGGCTCCCGTCCGTCGAGCCGTCGTCGACGAGCACCACCTCGAGGTCACGCAGGGACTGCCCCGCCAGCGAGGTGAGGCACTCCTCCAGATAGTCCTCGACGTTGTGCACCGGGACGACGACGCTGAGGAGTGGCTTCATGTACTGATCAACCCGGTGGAGGGCCCCGGGTCACGCAGCTGACCCGAACGGGTGAAGATCCCTGGGGCGGTCCGGGCGGGCCCCTTACGCTCGGCTGTCATGCTCCTCAGTGTCGTAGTGCCCGCCCACCGCGTTCAGGGGTATCTGAGGGCGGCCCTGGAATCCGTGACGGAGCAGGCGGAGCCGGAGGACGGACCGGCGGGCCCGGAGCTGATCGCCGTCGGCGCGACCGGCGACGGGCCGGAGCTCGCCATCGCCCGGGAGTGCGCCGAGCGCGACCCCCGGGTGCGCCTGCTCGTGCTCGACGGCCCCTGGGACACGGGCGCGGCCCGCAACGCCGGTGCGGCGGCGGCGCGCGGGACCTATCTGCTCTTCCTCGACGGGGACGACCTGCTCCTCCCCGGCGCGGTGGCTGCGATCACCGCACGGCTGTCGGAGAACCGGCCCGACGTGCTCCGCCTCGGCCACGACGAGGTCGACTGGTGGGGTACGGCGCGGCCGGGCGACGCCGTGCCGGCCGCCCGCAAGCAGCTCTACCGGCGCGCTTTCTGGGAAGCCCACCGGCTCCGCTTCACCGAGGGCCCGTACGACGACGTCGTGCCCGTCCACCGCGCCGCCCTCCTCGCGTCGGACGCGGGCACCCTCGCCTCGCTCGACCGGACCTGCGTGCGCCACCGGCTGCGCCGCACCGGCACGTTCGCCACGACACCGGGCCGCGCGCACTTCGCCGTCATCGACGCGTACGAGCGGCTGACCGCCGAGACCGGCGGCGACCCGCGGCTCCCGGCCCTGCGCACCGCCCATCTGAGGGCCGTGCTCGACGACCCGGGCCGGATCGCCCCGCGCGACCGCGCCGCCTACTTCCGGGCGGCGGGGCTCCCGGGCCGCTACGCCGCGCGCCGGGCCCGCGAGGTGGTCCGCGCCGGGTGCGCCCGGGTCCGCGCCGCCGCGCGCGCGGGCAGGCGATCCCTGCGCGCCCGCGTGATGAGGGCCCTCTACCGCGTCGACCTGCACCGGCAGCTGGACCCCTGCCTCGCCGTCTACGGGGCGTACTGGAACAGGGGCGTGGCCTGCAATCCGGCCGCCGTACACGCGAAGGCCCGCGAACTGGTCCCGCACATCCGCGGCGTCTGGGTCGTCTCCTCCCGGCACCGCGACCGGATGCCGCCCGGCATGCCGTACGTCATCGAGGGCTCCCGCGCCTACTGGCGGACCATGGCCACCGCGACGTACCTCGTCAGCAACTCCAGCTTCCCCGGCGGCTTCACCAAACGGCCCGGCCAGACCTATCTGCAGACCCACCACGGGACCCCGCTGAAGACGATGGGCCTGGACCAGCTGCCGTACCCCGCCCTCACCGGGGGTGTCAGCTTCGAACGCGTGGTCGCCCACACCGACCAGTGGGACTTCAGCCTTTCCGCGAACCCGCACAGCACCGAGGTCTGGGACCGGGCCTACCCCTCCTCGTACGAACAACTGCCCTACGGCTACCCGCGCAACGACATCCTGTGCACGGCCACGCGGGGGCAGACCGACAAGATCCGTGCGGAGCTCGGCATCGCGCCCGGATCGACCGTGCTGCTGTACGCGCCGACCCACCGCGACTACCGCAAGGGCTTCGTCCCCCGGCTCGGCCCGGAGCACCTCACCCGGGAACTGGGGCCCGGCTGGGTGCTGCTGGTGCGCGCCCACTACTTCTACGGGCGTTCGGCCGGGACGACGGCGGGGGACCGGGTCGTCGACGTCACCGGTCACCCCGTGGTCGAGGAACTCTTCCTGGCCGCAGACGCGTTGATCACGGACTACTCGTCCCTGATGTTCGACTACGCCTGCCTGGACCGCCCGATCATCACCTACGCGCCCGACTGGGACGCCTACCGGGCCTCCCGCGGCACGTACATCGACCTGCTGTCCGGCCGCCCCGGTGACACCCCGGGCGCGGTCGCCACCACGGAGGACGAGCTGCTCGAGGTGCTGCGGAGCGGCGCCTGGAGGTCCCCGGAGGCCGAGGCGCTGCGCGCCGCGTTCCGCGGCCGCTTCTGCCCGTACGACGACGGGCGCGCGGCGGAGCGTGTGGTGCGGCGGGTCTTCCCCGTACCGCCGGACCGAGTCCCGGGTCACCCGTAAGGGGAGGTTCCTCCGGTGCCCGCCGTCGTTGTGCCGGGCAGCGCGCGCATACGGACACGTCGGGAGAAGCTCATGCACCGTTCCGCCTACGAGCAGATGCAGCTCTGCATCGAGGAGTATCTGCCCAAGACCCGCAGGCACCGCGTGGTGGACCTCGGTTCGCGGATCTCCGGGGAGCAGAAACGTACCCACCGCGGCCTCCTGGCGGGCCACGACACCGACTACCTCGGCGTCGACGTCCTCGACGGCCCCAACGTCGACGCGGTCATGACCAGGCCCTACCGGATCCCCGCGAAGTCGCGCAGCGCCGATGTGGTGCTGTCCGGCCAGGCGTTCGAGCACATTCCCTTCTTCTGGGTGTCGATGATGGAGATCGCCCGGGTGCTCAAGCCCGGCGGTCACGCCTTCATCACCGCCCCCTCGCGCGGTCACGTGCACGACGCCCAGGACTGCTGGCGCTACTACCCCGACGGCTTCCGGGCGATGGCCGCCCACTCGCGCCTCGAACTCCGCGAGGCGTACACGGACTTCCCGCCCGTCAGGGGAATCCGGCACGACTACGCCTCCATCGACGCCGCTGCCGCCTACTGGGGCGACTCCGTCGGCGTCTTCCGCAGGCCGCAGCCCCACCGGAGGCCGGTGACCCGGCTGAAGAACCGGGTGGCCGACCTCGTCGTGCGGGAGACGGCGGTGTGGTGGGCCAACCGGGCCGGCGGAGTGGACCGGGTGCCGCTGCCGCGCCCGCTGGACGGCCGGGAGCGGTGCGGACGTCCGGAGAGCCGTACGGTCCCATCAACTACAGGTTGACGAAAGATGACATGAGCCGCAAAGCGCGCGTACTGTCCGGCCCCATGGCTTGGCGCAACGCCGTCAACGGCGTCCTTCAGCACATGACCGGATACCAGCTCAGGCGCGCGACCCTGCCCGCTCCCCGCTCGGCTCCCGCTGCCCCGCGGACGACCGTGCCGGCGCAGACAGTGCCGAAGCCTGCGGCGAAGAAGCAGCAGCTCCCGGCCGACTACGACGACGAGGCGAAGGACATCATCCGTGCGGTCAAGCCGTACACGATGACCTCCCCGGAGCGGCTCAACGCCTTCGTCCTCGCGACCCGGCACATCGTCAGGCACGGCATCCCGGGTGACATCGTCGAGTGCGGTGTCTGGCGCGGAGGTTCCATGCAGGCCTGCGCGAAGACGCTCCTGTCGCTCGGTGAGACCGGCCGTGACCTCTACCTCTTCGACACCTACGAGGGCATGACCCCGCCCACCGAGGAGGACCTGCGGCGGGACGGCAGGCCGGCCCGGGAGCTGCTGGACGCGCAGGGCAAGGACCGGCCCATCTGGGCCGTGGCCTCCCTGGAGGACGTACGGGCCGGCTTCGAGCAGGTCCCGTACCCGACGGACCGCGTCCACTACGTGCGGGGCAAGGTCGAGGACACAGTCCCCGAGCGTGCGCCGGAACAGATCTCCATCCTGCGGCTGGACACCGACTGGTACGCGTCGACGAAGCACGAGCTCAAGCACCTGTACGGGCGCCTGGTGAGCGGCGGGGTGCTGCTGATCGACGACTACGGCTACTGGCAGGGATCACGTCAGGCCGTGGACGAGTTCCTGGAGGAGACCGGTGAGCAGCTCCTGCTGCTGCGCATGGACGAGGGCCGCATCGCCGTCAAACCCTGAGGGGGCGGTGCCGGCCGGACCCCGGGCCGGCAACGCCCGGCCGAACCCCGGGCGGACAGCGCCCCGTTGTGAGCCCCGTGCCTCCCCGGCACGGGGCTCGTTCCATAGACAGGAAGTCCGTTCATCCGCCCGGAAGGATCGTGCGCAGCGCCATGGCACCCCGCCTCACCGTCGTCGTCCCGCTCTACAACGTCGAGGATTACCTCGGAGCCTGCCTGGACTCACTGGCCGGGCAGACCATGGCCGATCTGGAAGTCGTCATGGTCGACGACGGTTCTACGGACGGAAGTGCCGACGTGGCACTGGAGTTCTCCCGGAAGGACCCCCGCTTCCGGCTGATCCGGCAGAGGAACGCCGGGCTCGGGGCCGCCCGCAACGCGGGAGCCGGGCTGGCCCACCCGGACGCCGGGTTCCTGGCGTTCGTCGACAGCGACGACATCGTGCCGCCGGGTGCCTTCGCCCGGGTGCTCGGCGAACTCGACGCCTCCGGATCGGACTTCGCGACCGGCAACGTGCTCAGGCTCCGGGCGAACGGGGCGCTCGAACAGTCCCCGATGTTCCGCCGGCCGATGGAGAAGGCCCGCCGGGCCACCCATGTCACGCGCGACTGGATCCTGCTCGGCGACCGCATCGCGTGCAACAAGGTGTTCCGCAGGTCCTTCTGGGACCAGCACGCCTTCGCCTTCCCGACGGGGGTCCTGTACGAGGACATCGCCGTGGTCCTGCCCGCCCACTTCCTGGCCCGGAGCGTCGACGTCGTGGAGGAGCCGGTCTACCACTGGCGGGACCGCGACGGCTCGATCACCACCCGGCGCGCCGTCGCGCGCGGTATCCGCGACCGGGTCACCGCGGTCTCCACGGTCAGCCGGTTCCTCGCGGAGCGTGGCATGACGGAGGGGAAGCGCCGCTACGACGAGCACGCGCTCTCCGGAGACCTGTGGCTGTTCATCGAGGCGCTCCCGGACGGCGACGAGAGCTTCCACGAGGCCTTCCTCACCCACGCCAACGCCTTCGCGGCCACGGTCGACCCGGCCGTCCTCGCGGCGCTGCCCCTGCATCTGCGGGTCAAGTGGCAGCTCATCCGGGAGCGCAGGACGGCGGAGCTGCTCGCGCTCCTGGCACACGAGTCCACCGACCGTGACACCTTCCACGTCCGGGGGCGGCTGCGGCCACGGGCCCAGTACCCGGGTGTCGACAAGCCCATCCCGCGCAAGGTCGCCGCGCTGTCCGCCGACGACCTCCCCGTGCACGCGCACCTCACCGAGGCGGTGTGGCGGGACGGGCTGCTGCACCTCAAGGGATACGCGTACGTCCGCAACGCCCCCGGCGGATCGGCCGGGGCCGGCTGGTTGCGGTCGGGCCGCCGGCTGATGCCGCTCCGGATGCGAAGGACGGTGACGGACGAGGCGGCGGCAGGATCGGGCCGCTCGCTGCACCGCTACGAACGGTCCGGCTTCGAGACCGTCGTCGACCCGCGCCGGCTCGTCACCCGTGCCACGGCGCGCGGCAACCGGACCCTGTGGAAGCTGGAATCCGTCGTGGTCGGTGCGGGGCGGCCGCGCCGGGGGCCGATGCGGCTGCTCGGAAATCCGGCCGCGCCCGCCGTCCGCTACGTCGACGAGCGCACCCGGGTCGTCCCGCTCCTCTCCGGGAACAAGCTGGAGCTGCGCGCCGAGCGGGTCGACGCCGTGCTCGCCGGGCACGGGCCGACACCGACCGGGGACGGTATCCGGATCGCGGTACGCCTGCTGGGCGGGGACGCGCCGACGGCACTGCGGATCCAGGAGTGGCGTACGAAGGAGACCCGCGAGTTCCCTCTGGCCGCGGACGAGGGCACGGACGGCCGCACCGTCGTCGCCGAGGTGCCGCTGGTGACCTTCCGCGGCTCCGACGGCGACTGGGGGGTCCAGCTGGCAGGCGGGCCGCGCCGGCTGACGGTCGCGGCCCGGCCGGAGACCGACGCCGCACGGTACGCGCTGCCCGGCGGCCGTGAGCTCTACGCCGCCGCCAACCCCTCCGGGGACCTGGTGCTGACCGACCGGGACGTGCGGCCCGTCGTGACCCGCGTGTCCTGGACGGACGACGCGCACCTGGCGCTGGAGGGGACCTTCCCGGCCGTGCGGGACCGCCCGGTCGAGCTCGTCCTGCGCCACGGCGGCCACCAGGAGGAGCACACCTTCGCGGTGGAGCGCACGGGCGCCGGTTTCCGTACGGCGCTGTCCCCCGGGGCCGTCGACGGGGGTGGTGGGGCGCTGCCGCTCGCCGAGGGCCGGTGGCACCCGTTCCTCCGCGACCGGGGTGAAACCGACCCGGAGCGCTATCTCCCGCTGCGTGTGGCGCACCAGTTGCACGCGGAACTCCCGCACGGCCGGGAGTCGCAGGGGCGCGGTTTCACCCTGGAGCGGCGCTCCCACGACCGGCTCTCCCTGCGATCGGGCAGCGCCCTGCCGCCGGGCGACAGGGGGGCGTACGGGCAGCGCCGGCTGCGCGAGCGGTACGCGGACCTGCGCGGCCGTGAGCTGTGGGACACCGTGCTGTACTCCAGCTTCGACGGGCGCCAGTACTCGGACTCGCCCCGGGCCGTCCACCAGGAGCTCGCCCGGCGGGACACGGGTCTCGAGCATCTCTGGGTGGTGCGGGACCAGCAGGCCGCCGTGCCCGCCGGTGTCCGCGCCGTCGCCCTGCACAGCGCCGAGTGGCACGACGCCCTGGCCCGCAGCCGGTGGATCGTCACCAACACCCAGCTGCCCGAGTGGTTCGAGCGGTCGGAGGGGCAGTTCGTCGTCCAGACCTGGCACGGCACCCCGCTCAAGCGCATCGGCCGGGACCTTTCGGGCACCGCCCTCGCGGACACCGCGTACATGGAGTCCATGCCACGGCGGGCCGCCCAGTGGAGCGTGCTCGTCTCGCCGAACCGCTTCTCGACGCCCGTGCTGCGCCGCGCGTTCGGCCACACGGGCGAGGTGCTCGAGAGCGGCTATCCGCGCAACGACCTGCTGTACGCACCCGACCGGGCGGAGCTCGCCGGCGCCGTCCGGCAGGCGCTGGCCGTTCCCGACGGCAAGCGGGTCGTCCTGTACGCCCCGACCTGGCGCGAGGACCGGCCAAGGCGGAGCGGACGGTACGGGCTCGATCTCCAACTGGACCTGGAGCAGGCCCGGAAGGCGCTCGGTGACGACCACGTCCTGCTGGTGCGCCGCCACTACCTGGTCGGCGGGAGCGTCCCCGAGAACGACTTCGTCCGCGACGTGTCGCGGCATCCCGATGTCGCCGAGCTGATGCTGATCAGCGATGTGCTGGTCACGGACTACTCGTCCCTGATGTTCGACTTCGCGCAGACGGGCCGGCCGATGCTCTTCCACACCTACGACCTGGAGCACTACCGCGACACCCTGCGCGGTTTCTGCTTCGACTTCGAGAACCGGGCACCCGGCCCGCTGATCACCGACTCGGCCGCCGTCGTCGAGGCGTTGCGCGATCCGGACGCCGCCACTGCCGGTCACCGCGCGGCGTACGCGGACTTCCGTGCGTCGTTCTGCGATCTCGACGACGGGACGGCGGCCGCCCAGGTCGTGGACCGGATGCTGAAGGGGGAGCAGGCATGAGCACGCCCGACTTCAGCTGTGTGATCACCGCCGCGGAGGGCGGTGAGGAGGCGCTGGCCGCGTCCGTCGAGTCCGTGCTCGGGCAGAGTCTGCGCGCGGTCGAGGCACTGGTCGTCCTGCCCGCCGGCGCACCCGCCGCCCTGCGGAAGGCCGCCGGAGCGCTCGCCGGACGCTCCCCGGGCGACGTCCGAGTCCTCGACCCCGGTACGGACTCCGTGGCCTCGCTGCGCAACGCCGGCCTGGACGCGGCGCGCGGCACCTACGTCCTCGTGCTCGACGTCGGCGAACGGCTCCAGCGGCACGCCTGCCGCAACCTCTGGCAGGCCGGTACGCGCACCCGCGCCGATCTGGTCGCGGGGCGCTGGAGCCGGCTCACCGGGGAGGGGACGAAGGAGCGGGAACCCTCCTGGCAGCACCCGCTGTTCCTGCGTTCCCGCACGGTCGCCCGATTCACCGAAGCCCCCGAACTGGCCGTGCACGACGCCCTGGTGACGGGATTCTGCCTGCGGCGGGCGGCGCTGGAGCGGCATGCGCTGCGCTACGACGAGGACCTCACGCACAGCGGGGTCCTGTTCGGTGCCCTGGCGGCGGCCGTGGTCGGCCGGATCGCTCTGGTGCGCCGCCGGATCGTCTCGGGGCGGGCGGTGCCGGACCCCGGCCGGGACCTTGCCGGGGTGGTCGAGGCGCACCGGCGGGTCTGCCACGTGCTGGTCGCCCAGGGGCTGTCCGAGCTGCGTGAGGAGCGGGACCGGGCCTTCCTGCTGGACACCGTCGTGCCGCTGGTGCGCACCCTGCCGGAGCTGCCCGTAGCCGACCGCGAACGCATCGCGGAGACGGCGGCCCGGGTGCTGCCCGGCTGCGTACCGGAGCCGGTCCTGCTGAGCCTCGCTCCGGTCGAGCGCGTCGGTGTCCGGCTGCTGGAGCGGGGCGACGCGGACGGAGCGCTCACCGCGGCGTACGCCCTGCGCAGGAGGGGCGCCGTGGCCGCGCCCCTGTCCGTGGCGGACGACGGGAGGGTGTACTGGCAGGGTGGTTCCGATCCCGTGTTCGACGTCACCGGACTCGGCCACCAGTACCGGTCGTTCGGCGAGCTGAAGCTGATGAACAGGCTCACCCGCTACGAGACCGACGGCGGCCGGGTCCTGCTCGCGGGCAGACTCGTCCTGCCCGCGCACACCGGACCCGACCCGGACGGCCCGCTGACGGCCCGGCTGGAGTTCCGTGTCCGGGACGGCTCCCGCACCTTCCACGCGCCGGTCGCCACGCTGCGGCCCGACGCCACCGGAATCAGCTGGTCGACCCGCGCCGACCTCACCCGGCTGCTGCGCCCCCTGGGGCCCCGCGACACGCTGTGGGACGTGCGGATGGTGGTGGAGGACGGCCGGAACCGCTCGGTGAGCGACCTCTTCGCCGCACACGACCTCGTCGGACCGGGGGACCGTTCCCCCGCCCTGCCCCGGCTGGGCAGGGCGGCCGGGGACACCTGGCAGCCCTACATCACGCTCCGGGACCACCTGGCGCTCCGGCTCGAGTCCCGCCGGCGGCCCGCCCGCACGGCCCGCCGACTGGTCCACTACGCCACCCACTTCCGCCCCGCCCGCCGTGCCAGGCTCCTGGCGCGGGCCCTGCGCCGACGACGGGACCGGCTGCACGCCAGGGGCTTCAAGGTCTCCGTCTACCGCTCCTGGCTGCTGCGGCTGCCGGTGCGCAAGGGCTCGGTGGTCTTCGAGAGCCACATGGGCACCTGCTACGGCGACAGCCCCCGCGCCGTCCACGAGGAGGTGCGGGCCCGGGGGCTGCGGCTGCGCTGCGTCTGGTCGTACGCCGACTCCCCGGACGGCTTCCCCGCGGACGCCGCACTGGTGCGCCGCTGGTCCTGGCGCTATCTGTGGGCCCTGGCCCGGGCGGAGTACTGGGTCGACAACCAGGGGTTCCCGCAGCACCTCGACAAGCCCTCCGGCACGACCTACCTCCAGACCTGGCACGGGTCGGCGTACAAGCGCATGGGCTTCGACGAGACACGGGTGCGCATGCAGAACGCCCCGCAGCGCGAGCGGCTCCGGCAGGCTGTGGACCGGTTCGACCACTTCCTCGTACGGTCCGAGCACGACGAGCGCACCCTGGCCCGCGCCTACCGGCTGCCCGAGGAGACGCTGCTGCGCACCGGTTACCCGCGCAACGACGTGCTGCTCGCCGCGCGCGCCAGGGACGAGGCGGAGGGCAGACTGCCCCGTCCGGCTCTCGCGGCCGCACTCGGCCTGCCCGACCACCGCAAGGTCGTGCTGTACGCGCCGACCTTCCGGGGCGGCCCCGGCAGACGCAAGCGGCGGCGGCTGCTGCTGGACGCGGCGCGCTTCGCGGAACGCTTCGGCGACACGTACACGCTGCTGGTGAGGACCCACTACCTGGAGGCGGCGAGCCTGCCCGCCTGTCCGCCCGGGACGGTCGTGGACGTCTCGGGTCACCACGACGTGAGCGAACTGCTGGCGCTCACCGACGTCCTGGTCACCGACTACTCGTCGATCATGTTCGACTACGCGCTCCTGGACCGCCCGATCGTCCTCTTCGCCCCCGATCTCGACTCCTACGCCGCCGAGCGGGGCAGCTACTTCGACCTGCGGGAGAAGGCACCGGGCCCGGTGACGGCCACCGAGGAGGAGCTGTTCGCCGTGCTGGCCCGGCTGAAGGCCGCGGACACCGGCTGTCAGGAGCAACGGGCCGCCTTCGCGGCCGAGTTCGGTGGCTACGACCGCGGAGAGGCGGCACGCGCCGTCGTCGACACCGTGTTCGCCCGGCACATCGTCCCGTCCCGCACCGTCCCTACCGGGGAGGCCGGCCGATGAGCCGCAGCCGTGATGTCTTCATCGTCTCCAACAGCACCGACGAACTCGGCGGTGTCACCGGCTGGATGCACCGGACCGCCCAGCTGTTCCAGGAGGCGGGCCACCGGGTGCACGCGGTCGGCGTGTACGCCGCCGAGCGGAAGATGGCCCTGCCGGAGCCGTGCGGCTACCCGGTGACCGCCCTGTATCCGGCGCACCCTCCGACGCCCTGGGCGCCCAGGGGTCTGCGGGACCGCTTCCGTGTCCCCGCCAGGCGCGCCGAGGCAGGCCGTGCGGCCCGCAAGCGGCTGGCCGTCGAACGGCTCTCGGAGATCTTCCGGGCCGCCCGGCCCGGCGGGGTGGTGATCGTCAGCCAGGTCTGGGCGATGGAGTGGGTCGGCGAGGCGGACACCGGCGGGCTGCGGGTCATCGGCATGAGCCACGAGTCCTACGACTACTCGAGGGCGAGCCACCGCTACCGCTGGATCAGGAACCACTACCCGCCGCTCGACCACTGGCTCGTCCTCACGGAGGAGGACGCCGACACGTGGGCGGGTGACGGGATGAACAACGTGGGTTTCATGCCCAACGCCCTGGCCGCCCTGCCCGATGTGCCCTCCCCGCGGTCCGGGAAGTCGGTGGCGAGCATCGGCCGGCTCACCGACCAGAAGGGCATCGACATGCTCCTGGACGTCTGGGCGCTGGTGGCTCCGCAGCGCCCGGAATGGCGGCTGGACGTGTACGGGACGGGCGAGGACGAGGCGGACCTCAGGGCGCAGTGCACCGCCCTCGGGCTGGACTCATCGGTCCACTGGCGGGGACGCACGGACGACGTCCCCGCCGCGCTCGCCACGTCCTCGGTCTTCGTGCAGTCCTCACGCGGCGAAGGCTTTCCGCTGGCACTGCTGGAGGCCATGGCGAGCGGTGTGCCGTGTGCCGCGTTCGACTGCGCCCCGGGTGTGCGGGAGATCGTGCGCGACGGTGAGGACGGACTGCTCGCGCCGGCGGGCGACATCGGCGCGCTCGCCGACCGGCTGCTGCGGCTCACCGGCAATCCCCGGATGCGGGACGCGATGGGCGACCGGGCGCGGGCCGGTGTCCAGCGGTTCTCCGAGGCGGAGACCATGGAGCGCTGGGAAGAGCTGTTCGCGTTCCTGGAGCGCTGAGAGCCCGGGGCGTCCGGCGCCCCGGGCTCCCCGGCCCTCACCCGTTCGTGTACTCCCGTACCGGTACCTGACGCGGCACCCCGGCCGGCCCACGGCTCGTCAGCGGGACGGGCAGCGGCATGCCGGAGGTGTCGCCCAGGAAGACCCTGCGCACCACCCGCTCCGCCGCGTGCCCGTCGTCGTACGGGCAGAACCGGGCGCGGAACGCCGCGCGGCGCTGCGCCGAACGCGGCCCGCGCCAGTGGTCCGTGGCGAAGATCTCGTGCAGCTCCTCCTGGTCACGGGCGACCGCCCCGGGAGGGAAGGCCGCCGGATCGAAGTACGTGCCGCGCGCACTCTCGAACGCCTGGGCGTCCTCCAGGTGGAGTACGACCGGCCGGTCGAGGTTGACGTAGTCGAACATCAGCGACGAGTAGTCCGTGATCAGCCCGTCGGAGGCGAGGCAGAGTTCCTCGACCGACGGGTGGCTGCTGACGTCGATGATCCGCGGATGCCGGGTGTGGCCGGCGGTGGCCCGTGCCGTCGCGTCCAGGTAGTGCGAGCGGGCCAGGACCACGAAGCCGGGCCCCAGGACGCGGACCAGTCGCTCCAGGTCCAGGGAGTGCTGCTGGGTACGCCGGTAGTCACGGTGGGTCGGCGCGTACAGCAGGGCGGTGCTGCCGTCCGGGACGCCCAGGCGCACGCGCAGCCGCGCGGTCTCCTCGGGGCCCGTGCGGCGGAAGACGTCGTTGCGCGGGCTGCCGTACTCCAGCGTGGTGTAGCCGGACGGGTAGGTGCGTTCCCACACGAGGGTGGAGTGCTGGTTGGCCGAGAGCGAGAAGTCCCACTTGTCGATGTTGCGCAGCAGCTGGTCGAAGTTCATGGACCCGGCCGCCGCGGGCCGGTGCACGAGGTCGGTGCCCATGGTCTTCAGCGGGGTGCCGTGATGGGTCTGCAGGAGCACCTGCCCGCGTCTCTTCACGAGTCTGCGGTCGAAGTTGACGTTGTTCACGAGGAATCCGGAGCGCGCCAGAGCCGTCCAGTACGCGGCGGTCCCCGGGTGCAGCACACGGGTCGCGTCCGGCACCGTGTGCGCGTCCTGGGGGCGGCAGATCCAGTAGGTGCGCAGCCCGGGCACGAGGGCTCTGGCCGTGGCCTCCAGTGCCGCGGGGCTGCAGGTGTAGCCGCGGTGCCAGTAGGCGGCGAAGACCGCGTCCGTGCTCCGGACGGGCAGGCGCAGCTGGACGCGGTAGTGCAGCTGGAGCGCGGCTCCGCGTACCGCCCGGCGCACCGTCGCCGCCGCGCGTCCGAGCCTCGCGCGCAGCCGCTGCGCGGCCCACAGCGCGCGGTAGGTGCGGTGGGCGCCCAGCCGGAACAGCGCGTGCCGGAGCCGGGTGCGGCGGGGCACGGGGGAGCCCGGGGTGCGGTAGCGGCGGCAGTGGGCGCGGGCGCGGCGGAAGAACAGGGCCCGGGTCCCGCGCGGCAGCCGGCCCCGGGAGGTGAAGAGCGTCGAGAAGTGGTCGAGCATCCTGCGGAACATCACCGGGCGCCAGACGGCGAGTTCGGGCCGGGCGTCGATGAAGGCGAAGACGCGGTCGTACTGGTCGAAGACGTCGAAGTGCCGGTGGGTGGTGGTGGACAGGATGTTGCCACGGCGCCGCTGGCGGTAGCCCACACAGACGGTGTCCAGCACCGCGATCGACCCGGCGGCCATCAGCACCGGGTAGGTCCAGGGGGTGTCCTCGTAGTAGCCGGGCGGGAAGGTGAAGCCCTCGGCCTCGATGAACTCGCGGCGGTACGCCTTGTTCCACACGACCATCAGGACCTTGAGCAGCTCGGGCCGCTCCGCGAGCCCGAAGGACGCGGGGCCGGTCTCTGCGAGGTGCTCGGCGAAGGTGTTGCGCACGCTCTCGCCCGACCAGTACGTGCGGGCGTAGTCGTAGACCAGCACGTCGGGGCCGCCGGTGGCCTCCAGCCGGTCGGCGATGGCCTGGAGCGCCTCGGGGGCGAAGGTGTCGTCACCGTCGAGGAAGAGCAGATAGTCTCCGGTCGCCCTGGCGACCCCGGCGTTGCGGGCGGGCCCGAGGCCGGAGTTGCGGGGCAGGTGGACTGCGCTGACCCGGGGGTCGCGGACGGCGTACTCATCGGCGATCGGGCCACAGGCGTCCGGTGAACAGTCGTCGACCACGATGACTTCGTAGTCCTTGAACGACTGGTTCAGCACGGAGTCGAGACACGCGTGCAGATACGCCTGGACCCGGTACGCGGGCACGATGACACTGAACCGGGGCACAACACATCCAGGGGTCGCTCGCGGGCGGGCAGGTGGCCCGCAAACGGCCGAAGGAGTGACTTGGTTACGCGGGATGTGGCATCCGGGGGAAGTACGAGGTAGGGCGGCCCGATCGCGAGTGAACGGGCCGCCCTTGTGTTGACGAACGTCTGTGCTGGTCCGGCTTCGCTACTTGACGGCGCCCGCCATCACGCCGGAGACGAACTGCCGCTGGAAGGCGAAGAAGACCGCCAGCGGAATCACCAT
This sequence comes from Streptomyces sp. NPDC005752, assembly GCF_040630715.1. Taxonomy (NCBI): domain Bacteria; kingdom Bacillati; phylum Actinomycetota; class Actinomycetes; order Kitasatosporales; family Streptomycetaceae; genus Streptomyces; species Streptomyces sp. NPDC005752. The sequence continues at coordinate 48,608 of NZ_JBEXYB010000032.1, forward strand.
GGACACGAAGGCCCCGGGTGCGAGCACGTCGATGTTGTTGCCGAACTGCCGCACCTGCTGCTGCAGGGCCACGGTGATCGGCGGGGAATCCGAGTCCGCGAAGATCAGCGCGACCAGCATGTCGTTCCACACCCAGAGGAACTGGAAGATCCCGAGCGAGGCGATCGCGGGACCGCCGAGGGGCATGACGACCCGGGTGAACAACCGGATCTCGCCCGCACCGTCCAGTCGTGCGGCCTCCAGCAGTTCGCGCGGGATCTCGGCGAAGAAGTTCCGCAGCAGGAAGATGGCGAACGGCAGGCCGAACGCCGTGTGGAACATGATCACGCCGAAGGTCGTCTCGAAGATCCCGATGGTGCCGAAGAGCTCGGACACCGGGATCAGGGCGACCTGCACGGGAACCACCAGCAGTCCCACGACCACCAGGAACCACCAGTCGCGGCCGGGGAACTCCATCCAGGCGAAGGCGTAACCGGCGAGCGAGCCGATGACGACCACGAGGACGGTGGTCGGGACGGTGATCAGGACCGTGCTGAACAGGGAATCGGTGATGGTCGAGTTGTCCAGCAGCCGCTGGTAGTTGGAGAAGGTGAGTTCGGAGGGTGCGGTGAACACCTTCCACCAGCCGGTCGCCGCGATGTCCTCGGGTCCGCGCAGCGAGGAGAGCAGCAGCCCGATGGTCGGCATCAGCCAGAACAGGCCCACCAGGACGAGGAAGACCCGCATGGCGCCGCCGCCCGCCCGGGCGGCGATCCGCGCGCCGAGGGACTGCTCGGCCTTCCCGGTTCTCCCGGCCTTCCCGGTCGGCGGGACCTGCTCGGCCTGTGCGGCCTTGGTCGTGGTCATCGGCGCCCCTCCTTCCGCATACGGCGGATGTTGAACAGCATCACCGGAATCACCAGCAGCAACAGAAGTACGGCGATGGCGCTGCCGATCCCGAGATCCGCGTCCGTGCCGAACGAGGAGCGGTACAACTGGAGGGCGAGGACGTTCGCGTCGTCCTGGGAGGATCCCGGCGCGATGATGAAGACCAGGTCGAAGATCTTCAGTACGTTGATCATCAAGGTGACCAGCACCACCGCGAGCACGGGGGCCAGCAGCGGCACCGTGATCCGACGGAACACCTGCCACTCGTTCGCGCCGTCCACCCGGGCCGCTTCGAGGAGTTCGCGCGGCAGTCCCGCCAGGCCGGCCGCGATCAGCACCATCGCGAATCCGGCCCACATCCAGACGTAGCTGCCGATGATCCCGGGCGTCACGAGGGAGGGCCCGAGCCAGTCGACGCCGTTGTAGGGCTCGCGGAAGTTGTCCGCCGGGAGCCGCAGCAGGCTCCCGTCCGCCGACGCGGGCAGGGTGAACACCCCGTCCGCGCCCGCCGTGGCCCTGGCGACGACCTTGCCGTCCTTCACCGCCTCGACGGTGATGCCCTTGAGGCCGAGCTCCTTCGGATCGACGAGGTTCGGCTTGCCGCCGCCGCCCTTGGTGAAGTCGAGCCAGGCCGTGCCCGTGATCCCCTCGCCGGACGCGGTGGCGGCCTTCGCCGGCTTCGCGTCTCCCGGCATCTTCGCCGGGGCCACACCGACCAGCGGCAGGCTCACCGGCTCACCGGCCCGCACGGTCTCCTTCGTCACGAAGGAACCGCCCCCGCCCGCCTTCAGCGGGTGGACGGGCAGCGGATGTGCCTTGGGGAAGCCGGACGACTGGGCGAACGTGTCGTGCACCCCCACGGCCACGGCGTTGGCGACACCGCGCTCCGGCGCCTGCTCGTACACGAGCCGGAAGATGATGCCGGCGGCCAGCATGGAGATGGCCATCGGCATGAAGACGATCAGTTTGAACGCCGTCCCCCACCGGATCCGCTCGGTGAGCACCGCGAAGATCAGTCCCAGCACGGTGGCGACGGTCGGCGCGAACACGACCCAGATCGCGTTGTTCTTGACCGCTGTCCGGATGGTGTCGTCCGTGAACAGCGCCTTGTAGTTGTCCAGGCCCGCGAAGCCGGTGCCGGACTGGTCGAGGAACGAGCGGTAGACGGAGTAGACGATCGGATAGACGACGAGTGAGCCGAGCAGCACCAGGGCCGGCAGCAGGAACGCCGCCGCGACGGCCCTGCGGGTACCGGTCACCCTCCCGCGCGGGTGCTTGCCCGTGCTCGTACCCGTGTCGGGACGCTTGTCGGCGGGGGGCGCGGTTCCGGCGCCCCCCGCTGTCGCTGTGGTCACCCCGTCAGCTCTTGTACGCCTTGGCCGCGTCGGACTCCAGCTTCGCTTGAGTCCCCGCGATGTCCTTCGGGTTTTTCAGGAAGTCCTGGAGCGTCTTCCACTCACCCTTGCCGGGCGTCCCGCCGAACGACTGAGGAGCCTGGTCGGACATGTCGAACCGGACGTCGTCACCGGCATCGATCAGCGCCTCGGCGATCTTGCGCTGCACGTCGTTCGGATACGCGGCCGCGTCCAGCGACTTGTTGGGCGAGATGAACCCGCCGGCCTCGGCCCAGATCTTCGCCGCGTCGATCGAGGCGAGCCAGGTCAGCAGCGCCTGGGCGCCCTTGCTGTCCTTGAGCGCCACGGCCGCGTCGCCGCCCGTCACCACGGGGGAGTCCGCGCCGACCGCCGGGAACGGGAACACCTTGGCGTCCGTGCCGACCTTCGCCTTGGTCTGCGCGATGTTGATGGAGACGAAGTCGCCCTCGAAGACCATGGCGCCCTTGGGCTGGTCACCGCCGGTGAACGTCTGGGTGACCGACACCGGGAACTCGGTCTGCAGGGCCCCGTCGGCCCCGCCGGCGATCAGGCTCGGCTTGCCGAAGAGCTCGGCGAGCGTGGTCAGGGCGTCCTTGACGGACGGGTCCGTCCACTTGATCTCGTGCTTGGCCAGCTGGTCGTACTTCTCGGGCCCTGCCTGGGAGAGGTAGACGTTCTCGAACCAGTCGGTGAGCGTCCAGCCGTCCGCGCCGCCGACCGAGACCGGGGTGACGCCGGAGGCGGAGACCGTCTCGGCGGTGGCGAGGAAGTCCTTCCAGGTCTTCGGCTCGCTCGCGCCGGCGTTCTCGAACGCCTTGGTGTTGTACCAGATCAGGGACTTGTTGGCGGCCTTGAAGTAGACGCCGTACTGGGTGCCGTCGACCGCGCCGAGGTCCTGCCAGACCTTGGAGTAGTTCTGGCCGAGCTGGGCCCTCGCCTCGTTGCCCACCGGCTTGGCCCACTTCTTGGCCACGGCCTGCTGGATGGCGCCCACCTGCGGGATCATCGCGACGTCCGGGGGCTGACCGCCCGCGATCTTCGTACCGAGGAAGTTGACGATCGGGTCCTGCGCCGGGACGAAGGTGACCGTGGCACCCGTCCGCTTCTCGAACTCGTCGAGGACCTTGGTGAAGTTGGCCTGCTCGGGTCCGGTCCAGACCGCGGCAACCGATATCTTCTCGCCGTCCAGCTTCGGGAGGGTGACGCTCTGAGCGCTGTCCTCGCCCTTGCCGGCGTCGTCGCCCTTGTCCTTCCCGGCGCCGTCGTCGCTGCATCCGGTGAGGGCCAGCGCCCCGATCGCGGTGAACACCAGTGCGGCCCTACGCATGCGAAGGGTTGTGCGCATCCCTGCCCCGTCTCTCCTGCGCGCGCATGAGACCCGAGCAGCACAGCAGGGGTTTCCCGCTGCTGCCGCTCGCGTCTCACATCGTGCGGTTCACGTCGTCCGTGCGGACAGTCCTATGCCCGGCACACCGGAGTGGCAATACCGTCGCAGGCGCCAACTCGGCGATCGTGATGGGCTCGTGACGTCGAACCAGGACAGGACGGCCTCGTCCGCCCGTACCGGGGTGAGTACCGGGAACGGGACGGGTAGGGCTACGGAATCAGCGGAGGCAGCGGCTCCGCGTTCACCGAACGGGCAGCCCTCTCCAGGGCGCTGGCCAGCAGGGCCAGGTCCGTGGGTCCGTTGCCCAGTTCACGGACCGGCCGGCGGGTCGGCGGATCCCCCATCCGCTCCCACTCCAGCGGCACGACGGTGGGCCGCTGAGTCGCCGTGCGCGGGATACGGCCGGTGACCCTGCCGCCCTGGAAGGGGGTCACCCGCCCGTCCGGATGCCCCAGCCGCCCCCGGCCCGGCGCCGCCTCGTCGGGTGACGGGGGGACGACGGGCGGGTCGAGAACGATGCGCAGTCGCGCGCCCCGGGCCAGCTCCGTGTCCTCGGTGCGGTCCGGGCGGGCGGACGTGGCGACCAGGTGGACGCCGAGACGCCCGCCGTCCCTGGCCACGGCCTCCAGGACCCGGACCACGGACCCGGCGGAGGGGCGGCCGGGGCTGCCGAGAGCCGGGGCGACCAGGGCGTCGAAGTCGTCGGCCAGGACGACCAGCCGGGGCAGGGGGGAAGGGCCGGGCTCCACCGGACGGGCCGAGGTGGTCCGCAGCCGCAGAGTGCCTCCGGCGGGCGGTTCGAGGTCGCCGCGCTGCTCGGCGGCTTCGGCGGGGCGACGGCCGGTGAGCGCCCGTGACTCCTCGTACCGGGCGTGCCATTCGGAGAAGTCCAGCGTGCCGAGCAGCTCCGCCCTGCGCTTCAGCTCCCCGGCCAGGGCCTGGGCGAACTCCCGCATGCGTACGGGGTCCGAGGCCACCAGGTGGGTGAAGACGTGCGGCAGTTCGGTGCAGGGGCGCAGCCCCTCGCCGCGTTCCCCGCGCTCGCCGCCCGCCCCGTCGATGAGGAGGATGCCGAGCCTGTCGGGGCGGGCGGCCGAGGCCAGTGACGCGGCGACGGCGCGCAGCAGCTCCGTACGGCCGCTGCCCGCGGGGCCCTCGACCAGCAGATGCGGCCCCTCGTCGGCCAGATCGACGGAGAGGGGGCCTCGGGGACCGGCGCCGAGCACGATCACGGGGCGTCCCGCGTAGCAGGAGGCCGGCCCTGTGCTCCCCGGCTCCGTGGCCCCGCTGTCGCGCCGCTGGGCGCCGATCCTGGGGGAGCCGCCGCTGCCGGCCGCGTGGGAGTAGGCGGAGCGGCCCGAGCCCGAGCTGGTGGGTCCGCTGCCCCGCAAGGGGGTGTGCCCGGCATCGGGGGACTCGCGCTGCGCGCCCACCCGGGGCTGTCCGGTGCTCAGGGTGCGGCCGGAGCCCGTCGTGTCCAGGTCCGCGGCCCCGGGCTGGGCCGTGCGCACCGTCGCGCCCGGCTGGTCCTCGGCGGTGGAGGCCCAGCGCGCCATCAGGGAGGCCGGGGTGGCCCTGGCGAGGCCCAGTTCGTCCAGCAGGCGGGCGGACGGAGGCAGCGCGGCCGTCATGGGCCGGCCGGGCAGGGCGGCCGTGCCCTCGTCGCGCAGCGGTGCGAGGGCACGGCCGAACCGCTCGGCCCAGGCCGCCGACACGGCGTCCACCGCGGCGACGGTGCCGTGGCCCGCCGCCTGGCCACCAGCGGTGCGCAGCAGCCGCAGAGCGGTCGCCACGTCGCCGCTCAGCATGGCGACCGCACCGCACTCGCGGAAGGCGATCGAGGCCCGGCAAGCGGTGTCGTAGGTCGCGGCGACGGGGGACGTCGGGGAGGCGGCCGGTGTCTCGGCCAGGCAGATCAGATGGATTCCGGCTGCCGCACCGGCGCCGGCCAGCCCGGCCGTGGTCTCGCGCAGGGCCGCGGAGCCGGGATCTCCGTCCACGATCACCACGGTGTACGGCCCCGTGTGGCGGGCGGCCGCCTCGGCCACGGAGGACCGGTCGGCGCTCGCCCAGCCGGGTCCCAGCGGCCCCTCCTCCATGCGTCGCACCAGTTCCGCCGCGCGTGCGCCCGCCTGGTCGCGGTCGTAGGCGAGGAGCAGCCGGCAGTCCTGGCCGTGCATGGGGCGCAGGTGGGGCAGCCAGCCGAGCCAGGACCACTCGCGCCGGCGGTCCTCCGGGCTCCGGGCCCGGTCCGTGCTGATCAGCACGATCTCGAGGTCGAACGGGGAGTGCAGCGCGGCGAGCTGTGCAACTGCCGAACGGGCGAGCCCGGACAGCCTGGCCCGCGGACCCGCGAGCCCGAGCGATCCGGCCTCCCGCAGTCCCACGGTGACCGGCACTGCGGGCAGGTCGGCCCGCTCGGTCGTCCCCAGCCGTACGACCAGGCTCTCGGGGTGCGTGGTGTCGCGCTCCCACAGGCGGGGGCCGGGACCGAGCGCGGTGAGCAGCACGGTCGCGGGGTCCGGCCAGGTGCCGGCCGGGGCGGAGGAGGCGTGAAGGGCGAAGGAGGGGGCGTGCGGGGCGGCTGCTGAATCCGGCCCGTGCGCCGGTGAGCCACCGGTGGGCGCCCCGTGTGTGAGTTCTCCCCTGCCGCCCGTGAAGCGTCGGGCCCAGGCGCCTATGCCGCCGCGTCGGGGGGGCTCCTCGTGGGGGAGCGGGTCGCGGGGGCGAGTCACCTGGCCGAGGGGTTCGCCGGGGTGCGTGTCGTGGTCCGAGGGGCCGTCGTCGTACACCTCGTGGGTGTCCCGTCCTGCGGGGGCGGGACCGTGGCCGTGCCCGCCGGCCGGGCCGGCCTCGGGCTCGGCGGCCGGCCGCGTGGCGCTGCCCGCCGCCTCCGTGCGGGTCACCCGCAGATGCCCCTCGCCGTCCGGCGTCGTCGTCAGCGCGGGTGACCGGTCGCCGGGCGTGAGCCGCAGCGTGGACTCGCCGAGCCGCAGCAGGGCGCCCGGGGCCAGCCGGACCGGGCGGTCGTGGACGTCCGTGCCGTCGAGCGAGGTGCCGTTGGTGGAGCCCAGGTCGGCGACGGAGACCCGGCCGTCCTCGGAGACCGTCACCGCGCAGTGCAGCCGTGACACGTCCGGGTCGTCGAGCGGGACGTCCGCCTCGGCGGAGCGGCCGATGCGGATCTGTCCGCCGTGCAGCAGATGGACCCCGCCGGCATCCGGTCCCGCGATCACGTGCAGCCGCGCCGGGACGGCGTCGTCGGTGGCCTCGTCGTCGCCGGGCACCTGGAGGGAGAGCATCGTGCCGTCCACCAGAGGCGGTTCTCCGAGGGCGCAGCGCTGCGGATCGAGTCGCTCACGCCCGGCGTACAGCACCGTGGCGCCACCGCCCAGGGAGCCCTCCGGGCCTGACACCGCGGCGGCCAGACCGGAGGCCACGGCGGCCAGGGCCGTCCCCGCGGGGGCGGTCACGAGCACGTCGCAGGCGCGCGCCGGGGTCTGGCCGCTGCGCGGCGCGAGGACGGTCAGCCGGATCTGCATCGCCGTCAGCGGTCCCTTCTGCGCGGGGTGCCGGCAGGGGAGACGCCCTGTGATTCCCCCCACCCGGCACGGACGCGTCGTCCGGTACAGGTCGTCACGGAGTGTGAGGCTTGCGACCTCACAGTTCCGTGCTGGAGGCATCCTCGCACCTGCCACCGACAACACGCCCGGGGGTGACCGCTTAGTGATCTTGAATGGCCGAGTGTGGGTGCAAAAGAGCGTGCTTGGTCCTGCCGGAGGTGTGCTGCACACTCGTTCGGCAACCAACTCTTCCGTGTGTGCGTCTTCCCGCTGACACAGCGGGAACACGACCGGAGGACGACCGGCCTGTGCCCCGCGCGGCGGCATTAGAGTGGGCCGGAACATCCGGGCGGGCCCGGGGGACCGCGAAGCACAACGATCAGCAGGGAGCGCATGACGTGCGGCCGGTAGGCAGCAAGTACCTGCTCGAGGAGCCGCTCGGACGCGGCGCCACGGGCACCGTCTGGCGAGCCCGCCAGCGGGAGACCGCGGGCGCCGAGGCGGCAGTCGCCGGGCAGCCCGGCGAGACCGTCGCGATCAAGGTGCTCAAGGAGGAGCTCGCCAACGACGCGGACGTCGTGATGCGGTTCCTGCGTGAGCGCTCCGTGCTGTTGCGGCTCACCCACGCGAACATCGTGCGCACCCGCGACCTCGTCGTCGAGGGCGATCTCCTCGCCCTGGTGATGGACCTGGTCGACGGTCCCGACCTGCACCGCTACCTCCGCGAGAACGGACCGCTCACCCCGGTCGCCGCCGCGCTGCTCACCGCGCAGATCGCGGACGCGCTGGCAGCGAGCCATGCCGACGGCGTCGTGCACCGCGACCTGAAGCCCGCCAACGTGCTGCTCGACGAGCGCAACGGCGAGATGCACCCGATGCTCACCGACTTCGGCATCGCGCGCCTCGCGGACTCCCCGGGCCTGACCCGGACCCATGAGTTCGTCGGCACGCCCGCCTATGTGGCGCCCGAGTCCGCCGAAGGCCGGCCGCAGACCTCCGCCGTGGACGTCTACGGCGCGGGCATCCTGCTGTACGAACTCGTCACCGGCCGTCCGCCGTTCGCCGGGGGCACGGCTCTCGAGGTCCTGCACCGGCACCTCAGCGAGGAGCCCCGGCGTCCCAGCACCGTCCCCGAGCCCCTGTGGACGGTCATTGAGCGCTGCCTGCGCAAGGACCCGGACCAGCGGCCCAGCGCCGTGAACCTGGCCCGTGCGCTGCGTACCGTCGGCGCGGGCATCGGCGTGCACGCGAACTCCGCGCAGATCGCGGCCGCCGAGGGGGTGGGCGCCCTGCTCGCGCCCGACCCGGCGCCCGCCGCCGTCCCGGAAACCCCGGGCGCGGCCGACCCGACGCAGGTGCTGCCGAGCAACGCGGGATCATACGACCCCTCGGCCGCGACCAGCGTGATGCAGCAGACTCCGGGAGGGGGCGGCCAGGCCGACCCGACCGCGATGATGCCGCCCGTACCGCCGCGCCCCGACGGCGCCCCGCGCCCCGACGAACCGCACCCCTGGCAGTCGCAGCTCAGGGCGGCCCGGGACCGCAACGAGCAGACGCAGGTCCAGTATCTCGACCCTAGCCAGGACCCGCTGCGCCGTCGTCCCCAGCGCCAGCAGCCGCCGCCGCAGCAGCCCCAGCGCGCCCAGCAGTATCAGCCGCAGCAGCAGCCCCAGCACTACCAGCAGCAGCAGAGGCAGCAGCAGCAACAGCAGCAGCCCCAGAGGCAGCCGCAGCGGCAGCAGTACGCGCCCCCGCAGCAGCCGGCGCCCCAGCCCCCGGCCCCCCGCCAGCCGAGGCAGCGCAATGCCAACCCGATGCGCATCCCCGGTCTGGGCTGCCTCAAGGGCTGCCTCTTCTCGGTGGTGCTGCTGGTCGTCGCCGCCTGGCTCATCTGGGAACTGACGCCGCTTCAGGACTGGATCGCCCAGGGCCAGAGCTTCTGGGACGCCATAGGGGACGGAATCGGCAACGTGACCGACTGGTTCAAGGAGCTCGGCGAAAGCGACCCGGGCGCCACTACCGGTCAGTAGAAGCCCCCACTCTGTTCCTTTGTCGACTTCTGCGGGCTCAATTCGCCCGCAGAAGTCGAGGTTGGCGCCATCCCGGGCACGCAACGCCCCGTTCGACGCGTAACTTTGTCGACCGGGGGTCAACGCCAGCCGCTGAGGGAGCAGTCTTGGCACGGAATATCGGCAGCCGGTACACCGCCCACCAGATCCTGGGGCGCGGCAGCGCCGGCACGGTGTGGCTCGGCGAGGGGCCCGAGGGCCCGGTCGCGATCAAGCTGCTCCGTGAGGACCTCGCGTCCGACCAGGAGCTCGTGGGCCGCTTCGTACAGGAACGCACCGCGCTGCTCGGGCTCGGTCATCCGCACGTCGTCGCCGTCCGCGACCTCGTGGTGGACGGCACCGACCTGGCGCTGGTGATGGACCTCGTGAGGGGCACCGATCTGCGCACCCGCCTGGACCGGGAGCGCAGGCTCGCACCCGAGGCCGCCGCTGCGGTCGTCGCCGACGTCGCCGACGGGCTCGCCGCCGCGCACCGCGCCGGAGTGGTCCACCGCGACGTCAAGCCGGAGAACATCCTGCTCGACATGGAGGGCCCGCTCGGCCCCGGCGGTTCGCACCCCGCGCTGCTCACCGACTTCGGCGTCGCCAAGCTGATCGACACCCCGCGCCGCACCAAGGCCACCAAGATCATCGGTACGCCCGACTATCTGGCCCCCGAGATCGTCGAAGGTCTCCCGCCGCGCGCCGCCGTGGACATCTACGCCCTCGCGACCGTGCTCTACGAGCTCCTCGCCGGCTTCACCCCCTTCGGCGGGGGCCACCCCGGTGCCGTCCTGCGCCGCCATGTGACCGAGACGGTCGTCCCGCTCCCGGGCATCCCCGAGGAGCTCTGGCAGCTCCTGGTCCAGTGCCTGGCCAAGGCCCCGGCCTCCCGGCTGCGTGCCTCCGAGCTCGCGACCCGGCTGCGGGAGCTGCTCCCGCTCCTGGCGGGGATACCCCCGCTCGACGTGGACGAGCCGGACGGCGAGGCCGAACCGCAGGCGTACGACGAGCAGCAGTACACCCCGGTCCCCGAGGAGCCCCGCCGCCGTGGCGCGGTCCCGCTGGTGCCCGGATCCTCCCCGGACTCCAACCGCGACACCCATACGAGCATGCGCGTGCCCGCCCCCGACGAGCTCTCCGGAGGCCCCCTCGGCACGGCCCGCGCCCCGCGTGCCCCCGGCCGGCCGCGCCCGGGTTCGGCACGGAACAAGTCGGCGGCGATCCGCAAGCGCAGGATCACCCTGGGTGCGGCGGCGGTCGCCCTGTGTGCGGCGATAGGGGTGGGCGGCTGGCTCGCCACGAGCGGCGACGACCCCGGCACCGCTCCCGAGGACACCCGGAACTCGGCGCCCACGGCCCCCTGAGAGGAGTCCCGGAGGTGCCGGGATCCGGGGGATGGGCTGGTTCACCCGTCCAGCCGTTACGCTGGTCCCGTGGCAGTCGTCGATATTTCCGAAGAGCTGAAGTCCCTCTCCTCCACCATGGGGTCGATCGAGGCCGTCCTGGACCTGGATTCGCTGAGGGCCGATATCGCCGTGCTCGAGGAGCAGGCGGCGGCGCCGTCCCTCTGGGACGACCCGGAGGCGGCGCAGAAGATCACCAGCAAGCTTTCGCACCTCCAGGCCGAGGTCCGCAAGACCGAAGCCCTGCGCAGCCGCATCGACGACCTCGAGGTCCTCTTCGAGCTCGCCGAGGACGAGGGTGACGCCGACGCGCGCGCCGAGGCGGAGACCGAGCTGGAGTCCGTCCGCAAGGCACTGGACGAGATGGAGGTCCGCACGCTCCTCTCCGGTGAGTACGACGCGCGCGAGGCCCTGGTCACCATCCGCGCCGAGGCCGGTGGCGTGGACGCCGCCGACTTCGCCGAGAAGCTCCAGCGCATGTACCTCCGCTGGGCGGAGCGGCACAACTACAAGACAGAGGTCTACGAGACGGCGTACGCCGAGGAGGCCGGTATCAAGTCGACCACCTTCGCGGTCGAGATCCCGTACGCCTACGGCACGCTCTCCGTCGAGCAGGGCACGCACCGGCTCGTCCGCATCTCGCCGTTCGACAACCAGGGCCGCCGCCAGACGTCCTTCGCGGGCGTCGAGGTGCTGCCCGTGGTCGAGCAGACGGACCACGTCGAGATCGACGAGTCCGAGCTGCGCGTCGACGTCTACCGTTCCTCGGGACCCGGCGGCCAGGGCGTCAACACCACGGACTCCGCGGTGCGCCTGACCCACCTGCCCACGGGCATCGTCGTCTCCTGTCAGAACGAGCGCTCGCAGATCCAGAACAAGGCGTCCGCGATGAACGTCCTCCAGGCGAAGCTCCTCGAGCGCCGCCGCCAGGAGGAGCAGGCGAAGATGAACGCGCTCAAGGGCGACGGCGGCAACTCCTGGGGCAACCAGATGCGTTCCTACGTCCTCCACCCGTACCAGATGGTCAAGGACCTGCGTACGGAGTTCGAGATGGGCAACCCGGAAGCCGTCTTCGGGGGCGAGATCGACGGTTTCATCGAAGCCGGTATCCGCTGGCGCAAGCAGAGCGAGAAGTAACCTCGGCCGCATGGCCGTCGGGTCCGGACAGGTTCTCCTGTCCGGACCCACTTGCGTTTCCGACTCCGGGTCTCCACCCTGCCGGGTGTGCAGGGCAGTTGAGGGGGAGATGTGGTGGGTGAGTCACAGTCGTGATTCCGAATAGCTGTCAAGTGCCCGCATAGCGGCCCTAATGCCCCCGGAACCGCCTTGACGTAGCCCTTAACTCTGGACAGGGTGCTAGAGCAGCACGCGTATGTCTGGGACAGGTGTGAACGGGGGCGGGCGGGATGACCACGGTACGGCGTGGCCCTGCAGAGCATGTGACCCCGCAGGGCCGTGGACCGCATATGGCTGCTCCATCGACGAGATCGGCTACTGGGGGTAGCAACAGATGACGAAGAAGACGCGAATCCGCGTCGCGCGGATAGCCGCTGGTGCGGTTATCGCAGCGGGTGCCTCGCTCACCGCAGCGGGCGCCGCGCAGGCCGTGGGCCTCGGTCTCAACATCGGCGTGGACGAGGCCGATGTCAGCGCCCAGGTCACGACCGACGGCGACAGCGGTATCGGCGGTGTTGACGGCGGTGGCGACAGCGGCGCCGGTGGCGCCGACGGCGGTGGCGACAGCGGCGCCGGTGGCGCCGACGGCGGTACTGATGGCGGTACTGACGGTGGCGCCGACGGCGGTACTGACGGCGGCGTGATCGGCGGCATTATCGGTGGCACTGACGGCGGTGCCGACGGCGGTACCGATGGTGGTACTGACGGCGGGACTGACGGCGGTACCGATGGTGGTACTGACGGCGGGACTGACGGCGGGACTGACGGCGGGACTGACGGCGGGACTGACGGCGGTACCGATGGTGGTACTGACGGCGGGACTGACGGCGGGACTGACGGCGGTACCGATGGTGGTACTGACGGCGGTACCGATGGTGGCGCTGACGGCGGTACCGACGGCGGCGCTGACGGCGGTACCGATGGTGGCGCTGACGGCGGCGCCAATGGCGGGACCGACGGCGGTACCGATGGTGGCGGGTCCACCGGTGGGTCCACCGAGGGGTCTGCCGACCCGTCGTACCCGGACGCCGGTGACAACACCGACACGGACAGTGTCGGCAACCAGCCGGTCGAGCAGGGCAAGGGCAAGGACGAGCTCGCCGAGACCGGTGCGGCCGAGACCACGTTCCTGCTGATCGGCGCAGCGACGATGATCGCCGGTGGCATCGGCTTCCGCATCCTGCCGCGTCTGGCCGGCGGCGGTCGCACGACCGCCTGACGCCCGTAAACGCACGTAGAGGGGCCCGGGAGAGCCGATGTGGTCTTCCCGGGCCCTTCGGCGTTCCGGGCCGCTCCAGCGGCCGTACGCCCATGTCTCAACCCCGCCGGGCGGGGGATGCGGCCTCCGGCTCAGATGGCCTGGTGCGCCAGCAGTGCCAGTGCGGCCACGAGGATCACCATCAGTGCTATCAGCATCGCCGGATTGAGCCCCGCGAACGGCCCCTGCTCCTGCATCCGCTCCCGGCTCGCCCGGCAGACGCGGCAACGGCCCTCGCTCACGGGCGCCGCGCAGTTCGCGCACACCAGTCGGTCATAGGTCATGCGCAGTCCTCCTCCCGCGCGGCGGGAGCCGCCTTCACGTTCTCTCCGCACAACGCTCAGGGAAACGCAACCGTTCCCCCTACCACTGTGCCAGCTCGCGCCCATTTCGGCGCGGCCCGCAGGACGAGGTCCGGCCCGCCCCGTTTCGTTCCGTACCGCTTTCCGTCACAAATCCCTCATTGCCGGACGCCGACTGCACGCGCTCACCCGCTTCGCGTATGGTCACGCTCACCTACCCCCGGCCGACCGTGGTGCATCCGTGATCCGATTCGACAACGTCTCCAAGACCTACCCGAAGCAGAGCCGCCCAGCTCTCCGGGACGTCTCACTCGACATCGAGAAGGGCGAGTTCGTCTTCCTCGTGGGCTCCTCCGGCTCCGGCAAGTCCACCTTCATGCGGCTCATCCTCCGGGAGGAGCGCGCCAGTCAGGGCATGGTCCATGTGCTCGGCAAGGACCTCGCTCGGCTGTCCAACTGGAAGGTGCCGCAGATGCGCCGCCAGTTGGGCACCGTCTTCCAGGACTTCCGGCTCCTCCCCAACAAGACCGTCGCCGAGAACGTGGCCTTCGCGCAGGAGGTCATCGGCAAGCCGCGCGGCGAGATCCGCAAGGCCGTGCCGCAGGTTCTGGACCTCGTGGGTCTGGGGGGCAAGGAGGACCGGATGCCCGGCCAGCTCTCCGGTGGTGAGCAGCAACGTGTCGCGATCGCGCGGGCGTTCGTCAACCGCCCCATGCTGCTGATCGCGGACGAGCCGACCGGCAACCTCGACCCGCAGACCTCCGTGGGCATCATGAAGCTGCTCGACCGGATCAACCGGACCGGCACCACCGTGATCATGGCGACCCACGACCAGAACATCGTCGACCAGATGCGCAAGCGCGTCATCGAGCTCGAGCAGGGCCGTCTCGTCCGTGACCAGGCGCGTGGCGTCTACGGCTACCAGCACTGAGAGGGGCCGGCCCCTCCGAGCCCCCGCACGAGCATCGAGTACTGAAAGGACGCCATGCGCGCCCAGTTCGTCCTGTCGGAGATCGGCGTCGGTCTTCGTCGTAACCTCACGATGACCTTCGCGGTCGTGGTCTCCGTCGCCCTCTCGCTCGCCCTTTTCGGCGGTGCGCTGTTGATGCGCGAGCAGGTCAGCTCGATGAAGACCTACTGGTACGACAAGGTCAACGTCTCGATCTTCCTGTGCAACAAGAACGACGCCAAGGACGTACCCAAGTGCGCCAAGGGTGCCGTCACGGCGGAGCAGAAGAAGCAGATCAAGGCCGACCTCGAGAAGATGGAGGCCGTCGAGAAGCCGGTCCTCTTCGAGACGGTCGACCAGGCCTACAAGCACTACCAGGAGCAGTTCGGCGACTCGCCGATGGCCGGCAACATCACACCGGACCAGATGCAGGAGTCGTTCCGGGTCAAGCTGAAGGACCCGCAGAAGTACAAGGTGGTCGCGACGGCCTTCGCGGGCCGGGACGGGGTGCAGTCCGTCCAGGACCAACGCAGCATCCTGGACAACCTCTTCGGGCTGATGAACGGCATGAACGTGGCCGCGATCTTCCTGATGGGGCTGATGCTGGTCATTGCGCTGATGCTCATCGTCAACACCGTCCGCGTCTCGGCGTTCAGCCGGAGACGTGAGACGGGCATCATGCGGCTGGTGGGGGCCTCGGGCTTCTACATCCAGATGCCGTTCATCATGGAGGCCGCGTTCGCCGGACTCATCGGCGGTCTGCTCGCCTGCGTGATCCTCGTCGCCGCGCGGTACTTCCTGATCGACGGCGGTCTCGCGCTCCAGGAGAAGCTGAACCTGATCGACTTCATCGGCTGGGACGCGGTGCTCACGAAGCTTCCGCTGGTCGTCGCGATCGGGCTGCTGATGCCCGCCGTTGCCGCTCTCTTCGCGTTGCGCAAGTACCTCAAGGTGTGACGAGCGCCCCGTCCCGCAAGCGGCCAAGGAGCCGTGTGCGGACGGGGCGTTGTCCTACACTCGGCCACATGATGGGCCATACGTACCATTTC
The DNA here is from genome assembly GCF_040630715.1 of Streptomyces sp. NPDC005752. Lineage (NCBI taxonomy): Bacteria > Bacillati > Actinomycetota > Actinomycetes > Kitasatosporales > Streptomycetaceae > Streptomyces > Streptomyces sp. NPDC005752. Next base: position 63,989 of record NZ_JBEXYB010000032.1, read on the forward strand.
AAACCCCGCGGTGTCTGCCGCGGGGCGGCCCTGACGTTGGTGTTCGCGAGCGTGCTGGCCACCGCCGCGGCCACCGGGTCCCTGCCCCGGGAGGACGACAGGGGTACGGAGATAGAGACGCGTTCGGTGTCCTCCACGGTGGGCCCGGTGGACCGTGAGGAGATCGCGGACGCGGTCGCCGACGCGGAGGCGGACGGGAAGTCCGGCACCGACGCCGCCGAGGAGGTCGTCAGCCGCAGCGGGGACCGCTGGGGCGCGGTGTACGACGAGCGGGAGTACGAGGAGTTCGAGCAGGCCCTCGACGGTTCGTACACCGGGGTGGGGATCTCCGCCCGCCGATCGGCCCGCGGCGAGGTGACCGTGACCGGGGTCCAGGAAGGCGGACCGGCGGCCGGGGCGGGCATACGCAAGGGCGACCTGCTGCGCACCGTGGACGGCCGTCCGGTCGAGAAGCGTCCCGTCGCCGACGTCGTCGCGCTGCTGCGCGGGGACCGGACGAAGGCGCCCGAGGGCTCCTCCGTCGTGCTCGGGCTGAGCCGCGGCGCCCACTCCTGGACCACCAGCCTGCGCAGGGCCCGGCTCAGCACCGACCCGGTGAGCGTCCGGCGGCTCGGACAGGACCCCTCCTCCGCCGTGCTGATCAGGGTCGCCGCGTTCACCAAGGGCGCCGGCACCGCGGTCCGCGACGCCGTGGACGAGGTTCCCGGGGACGCCGGGATCCTGCTGGACCTCCGGTCCAACGCGGGCGGTCTGGTCACCGAGGCCGTCACCGCGTCCTCCGCCTTCCTGGACGGCGGGCTCGTCGCCACCTACGACGTACACGGTGACCAGCGCGCCCTCTACGCCGACCCCGGGGGCGACACCGACCGGCCCGTGGTCGTCCTGGTGGACGGCGGCACGATGAGCGCCGCCGAGCTGCTGACCGGCGCCCTGCAGGACCGGGGGAGGGCCGTGACCGTCGGGTCGCGCACCTTCGGCAAGGGATCCGTGCAGATGCCCAGCAAGCTCCCGGGCGGCTCGGTGGCCGAGCTGACCGTAGGGCAGTACCGCACTCCGGCGGGCCGGAGCGTCGAGGGAAGCGGCATCACGCCCGACGTCGGGGCGGGCCCGGAGGCCCAGCAGCGGGCCGAAACGGTATTGAGTGGCCTCGGGGGTGGGTCGTAGTGCGAAAATGACCGCACTATGGCCAAGGAAAAAGACACCGGGCGCAAGATGATTGCGCAGAACAAGAAGGCGCGGCACGACTACCACGTCCTCGACACCTACGAGTGCGGTCTCGTACTCATGGGTACGGAGGTCAAGTCGCTGCGGATGGGCAGGGCGTCGCTGGTCGACGGCTTCGTCCAGATCGACGACGGCGAGGCGTGGCTGCACAACATCCACGTCCCGGAGTACGTGCAGGGCACCTGGACCAACCACTCGGCCAAGCGCAAGCGCAAGCTGCTCCTGCACCGGGCCGAGATCGACAAGCTCCAGGCCAAGTCGCAGGAGACGGGCCACACGATCGTGCCGCTCGCGCTGTACTTCAAGGACAGCCGCGTCAAGGTCGAGATCGCGCTCGCGAAGGGCAAGAAGGAGTACGACAAGCGTCAGACACTGCGCGAGAAGCAGGACACGCGGGAGACGAACCGTGCGATCTCGGCGGCCCGCCGGCGCCAGCGCAGCGCGTAGCCGCCACCCGGCCCGGGGCCCGCGCCCCGGAGCCACCGGAATACGGTGGCATCCGCGTGCGTTGGTCACGTACGATGGGCCTTGCACCTCACAGAGGGTGCGCGCATTTGAAAAAACAACATGGGGATGATCGGTTTCGACAGCGGATGTCGAAGCAGGGGAAGCGAGTCGAGGAAGCGGCAATGATCTCGTAAACCATATGTCGCAAACAATAATCGCCAATTCCAAGCGCGATTCCTCCGCCTTCGCCCTCGCTGCCTAATTAGCAGCTAAGCGAAGACTCTGCGGAGTGTCAGCCCGGGGGTGATCCCGACCCGGATCCTGGCATCAACTAGGGATCTAAACTTCTAAGCCCGGTCACGGGGCCTGGAAGGAAATCAAACAGTGACTGGGCCTGTCGGAGGCTTGTTCGCGTGACCTCCGGGGCCGAGAAAAGCGCAGCGAACTGCACTCGGAGAAGCCCTGGTTCCGCACCGTTGGACGCGGGTTCGATTCCCGCCATCTCCACAATTCCCATGTGAACGAGGACCCCGTTGCCCCTGGCAGCGGGGTCCTCGTTTTTTGTGTGTGCCCTCCGGAATCCGTTCAGGTTCGGCGCGTTCCCGCAGCCGCGACGGCCAGTGCGAGGGCCGCCGCGCACATCGGCACCGCGTAGCCGGTCACCGTGCCGGCGTGTTCCACCATCCAGCCGCCTCCTGCCGAACCGGCGGCTATGCCGCCCAGCAGCGCCGTGACGGCGAGCGTCATGCCCTCGTTGAGCTGCGCCTGCGGGGTGAGCCGCTGGACCAGGGTCATGCCGGTGACCATGGTGGGTGCGGTGGCCGCCCCCGCCAGGAGCAGGCAGCCCGCCAGGACGAAGAGCGAATCGGTCGTGGCCGCCGCGACCAGGGGGAGGGACATCAGCACGGTCATCCCCGTCAGGCACAGCAGCAGCCTGCGCCCGGGGCGTGCGGCGGGGCGCAGCGATCCGTACAGCAGGCCGGCCACGCAGGAGCCGCCGGCCTGGAGCGCGAGGATCGCGCCTCCGGCGTGGGCGATGGAGACGACCTCCATCGCTCCGAAGACCGCCCCCGTCGCGAGGAAGACGGTGAGCAGGGCGATCATGCCCGGGGCGCGCAGGGGGGACGCGGCTCGTGTGCCGGGGGTCACCGGCGGTTCGGTCGCACGCTGCGCGGCGAAGATCAGCACGCCGGCCATGAGGAGGATCGCGCCGGTGAGGGTGCCCGCTTCGGGGAAGAGCGCTCCGCACAGGGAAGCGGCGAGAACCGGGCCGAGCATGAAGCACAGTTCGTCGGCGGCCTGTTCGAAGGAGTTGGCGGTGTGCAGGGCCGCCGGGTCGCCCCTGTGCAGATGGGCCCAGCGTGCCCGGGACATGCCGCCGGTGTTGGGGGTGGTGGCCGTCGCGGCGTAGGCGGCGAAGAGGGTCCAGACCGGGGCGTCGTAGTGCACGCAGAGCGCCAGGGCCAGCGAGCCGAGCACCGCGACCGCGGTGGCGGGCACCGCGACCCGCGCCTGGCCGTACCGGTCGACGAGGCGCGCGGTCCAGGGCGCGACCAGGGCGGTCGCCGCCAGTCCGGTCGCGGTGACCGCTCCCGCGAGGGCGTACGAGTCGTGCGCCCCGGCGATCATGATGACGGCGCTGACGCTGAACATCCCCATCGGCAGCCTGGCGAGGAGATTGCCCGCGGTGAACGCGCGTGCGCCGGGGGTGGCGAGCAGCCGGAGGTAGGGATTGGACACAGCGGTGACGGGCCGGACGGGGGTGGTCGGGGCGGGCGGGGTGTCGGCTGGAGCCGGGACGGCGGTTTCGTGAGGCACCGGTCCAGCTTCGGATCGCGGTGGTCGTGGCGTCCAACACCTGATCCGGGCCCATTGACGCACTTCCGTTGTAAATTGGGGCAGTGGCCGCATCCGACATCGATCCCCGGCTCCTCCGCGCCTTCGTCGCCGTGGCCGAGGAACTGCACTTCACCCGGGCCGCCGCCCGGCTCTACCTCGCCCAGCAGGCGCTGAGCCGGGACATCCGCCGGCTGGAGCGGGAGCTGGGCCGGGGGCTCTTCGTCCGCACCACCCGCCAGGTCTCGCTCACCCAGGACGGGGAACGTCTCCTGCCGCACGCCCGGCGGGTGCTCGATGCGCACGCCGCGCTCTCCGCCGCCTTCGTCGACCCGGCGGAGCGACCGCTGCTGGTCGACCTGAACACGGACGGGATGACCGCGGCCAGGGTGCTCGCCCGGGCGCGGGAGCTCGCGCCCGAGTGCGAGCTGATGGCCCGCTTCGAGAGCGGGCTCACCTGGGCGGCGGGGGAGGTGCTCGCGGGACGGCTCGACGTCTCCTTCGGACGTGCCGCCGGGCTCGATCCCGCGGTGCTCGCCCAGCTCTCCGTACAGCCGGTGCGTTACGAGCCGATGGCCGTCCTCCTGCCTCGAGGTCATCATCTGGCCGGGCGCGCGGAGGTCGCCATGAGTGATCTCGCCGGTGAAACCGTCTACGCCGGGGCGGGCAATATGCGCACGCTCGAGTGGACGGATCTGGCGTCCGCGCTTTTCGCGGAGTGGGACATCGTCCTCGCTCCGCCGGCTCCGCTGGCCGTCGGAGTGGCCGAATTCCAGCGGATCATGGCGAAGACGGGCAACCCGGTGCTGGCCGTCGCCGGGTTCCCGCCGCTGCCGGGGACGGTGTTGCGCCCGCTCGTGCGGCCGGTGCCCCTGTCGCCGCTGCTGATGGTGTGGCGCAAAGGGACCGGTCATCCCGGCCTTGCCGCCCTGCGTGCCGCTGCGGCCGAACTCGCCGGGACGGAAGGGTGGATGGTGAGACCACCTGCATCGTGGTTGCCCGAGGCGGATCTGTCACTGATGAGTCACCGTTCATGAGCAACCGGTGACATTTCCCGTTGTGCGTGGCCGCCGTGCGCTACATTCAGGGCTTCGGGTGCCCGGTGACAGGTGGCATGCGGACGGGGTGGGGGCCCGGTTCGTTGGCACGTTTTCAGTCATTTCTCGCGCGCCTGGTTCATTGAGTGGGGGAAGTGCGAACACCTGTGGAAAATTGGCGCGAAGGTACCCGAACCGGGCACACGCATGAGTCGAACGACGTGACCGTCCAACTGGACGGACTGGGACGTCAGCTCTCCGAACTACCTGTCGAACCAGGGCCTCCTGATCCTTCGGACGGCCCTGTGTTCGTCGACGAGAGCGGTCGCCGCAGCAAGACGTACCGGCGTGCGGGATGGGTGCTCGCCACGGTCTGCGCCGTGTACGCGGTGACGCTCGTGGTCGCCGTGCTCGGCGGCAACTCCAGTGCACCCTGGCTGCCGCTCTCCGGTCAGGACGAGAAACACGCGGAAGAGGTCGAGGTGCGGCCCGCCCCGAGTGGCGACGTCGTGTCGCGGAGTCCCGGAGCCACGCCCGGCGTCTCCGCCTCGCCGTCCGGCACCGCCACGGCCTCTCCGTCGAAGGGCGCCTCCGCGTCCGGCCGGGCCGAGCCGAGCGCGAGCGCCTCGGCCTCCAGGTCGAGCAAGCCCCCGAAGGGCGACTCCTCCTCGGCCCCCGCCCCGGCCGTCTCCGCGTCCCGGCAGCCGAGCCGCGAGCCGTCCGCGTCGGCCGACCCCGTCCCGCCCGTCGAGGAGAGTCCGCCGGCGTCCCCGGAGCCCTCGGAATCACCGGTGCAACCACAAGAAGGCGTTCAGTAGATGACAACCCCCGTTTCGCGGGGCAGGCACAACCGGAAGAAGAAGCGGACCGTCCGGCGCAGACTTCCCATGCGCTATCTGCTGCCCTCGGTCCTTCTGATGGCCCTGCTCGCCATGCTCATGCTGCGCGGATACGTGCACAGCGAGATCCTCGCCGACCACCGCGTCCAGGCTCCCGCCGCCACCACACAGGTGCCGGACGGGGTGCTCGAAGGCGGTCCGGTCATCGACGCCCGTAAGAGGGGCGAGGGCGCCGAGACGCTCCGGATACCCGATCGCAAGATCGTTCTGACCTTCGACGACGGCCCCGACCCGGTCTGGACCCCGCGCGTCCTCGACGAGCTCAGGAAGCACCACGCGCACGCCGTCTTCTTCGTCACCGGCACCATGGCCTCGCGCTACCCGGACCTGGTGAAGCGAATGGCCGACGAGGGGCACGAGGTCGGGCTGCACACCTTCAACCACCCCGACCTCTCCTTCCAGTCCACCGACCGCATCGACTGGGAGCTCTCCCAGAACCAGCTGGTACTGGCGGGCGCGGCCGGCATCCGTACGTCCCTCTTCCGGCCCCCGTACTCCTCGTTCTCCGACGCCATGGACGACGAGTCCTGGCCGGTCACGCGGTACATCGGCAGCCGCGGCTACCTCACCGTGGTGAACAACACCGACAGCGAGGACTGGAAGCGCCCCGGTGTCGACGCGATCATCGAGCGCGCGACGCCCGAGCGCGGCAAGGGTGCCGTGATCCTGATGCACGACTCCGGAGGCGACCGGTCCCAGACCGTGGCCGCCCTGGGGAGGTTCCTGCCGCAGATGCAGGGGCGGGGCTACGAATTCACCAACCTGACCTCGGCACTCGGTGCCCCCAGCGCGCACACCCCGGTCACCGGCTCCGCGCTCTGGAAGGGCAGGGCGTTCATCGGGGCGGTGGAGATCTCCGAACACGTCACCGGAGTCCTGGTGGTCGGCCTCGCGGTCATCGGCGTCCTGGTGATGGTCCGCTTCGGACTGATGCTGCTGCTCTCCTTCCTGCATGCCAGGAAGGTGCGACGCAGAGACTTCAGCTGGGGCCGGGAGCTGACCCGACCGGTGTCGGTCCTCGTGCCCGCGTACAACGAGCGCGAGTGCATCGAGGCCACCGTGCGGTCGTTGGTGGCCAGCGACTACCCGATCGAGGTCATCGTCATCGACGACGGCTCGACGGACGGCACGGCCGACCTCGTCGAAGCGATGTGGATCCCCAATGTCCGGGTCGTCCGCCAGCGCAACGCGGGCAAGCCCGCGGCCCTCAACAACGGCATCAGGAACGCCCGTCACGACATCGTCGTGATGATGGACGGCGACACGGTCTTCGAACCGTCCACCGTGCGCGAGCTCGTGCAGCCGTTCGCCGACTCCCGGGTCGGAGCGGTCGCGGGCAACGCCAAGGTCGGCAACCGCGACTCGCTGATCGGCGCCTGGCAGCACATCGAGTACGTGATGGGCTTCAACCTCGACCGCAGGATGTACGACGTCTTGGGCTGCATGCCCACCATCCCCGGCGCGGTCGGCGCCTTCCGCCGGGACGCGCTGGACCGGGTCGGCGGCATGAGCGAGGACACCCTCGCCGAGGACACCGACGTCACCATGGCGCTGCACCGCGACGGCTGGCGCGTCGTCTACGCCGAGAACGCCAGGGCTTGGACCGAGGCCCCGGAGTCGGTGCAGCAGCTGTGGTCGCAGCGCTACCGCTGGTCGTACGGCACGATGCAGGCCATCTGGAAGCACCGCCGTGCGGTCGTCGAGCGCGGACCGTCGGGCCGCTTCGGACGCGTGGGACTGCCGTTCGTCTCGCTGTTCATGGTCGTCGCCCCTCTGCTGGCGCCCCTCATCGACGTCTTCCTGCTGTACGGACTGGTCTTCGGCCCGACGGGGAAGACGGTCGCGGCCTGGTTCGGGGTCCTGCTGGTGCAGGCCGTCTGTGCCGCGTACGCCTTCCGGCTCGACCGTGAGCGCATGACCCATCTGATCTCCCTGCCGCTCCAGCAGATCCTCTACCGGCAGCTGATGTACGTCGTGCTGCTCCAGTCCTGGATCACCGCTCTCACCGGTGGCCGGCTGCGCTGGCAGAAGCTGCGGCGCACGGGCGTGGTGGAAGCGCCCGGCGGCACGCCGAACCGTCGCAAGGACACGGACAGGGACCGGAGGCCGGTCGCATGACCCACCCCGACCGGCCGCAGCGGGACGGCGCCGGACATGACGACCACGCGTGGCCGTACCCCGGGGCATCCCGGGCGCCGTCGCGGCAGGGCAGCGCCCGGCCCGGCGCCGCGCCGACCGTCCCCTCTCCGTACGCGCCGGTGGATGCGGGGTACCCGGGGCGGGCCCCCGCACCCCCGGCCCCCGCCGCAGAGACCCCCGCGCCCCGCGCCGAGCCGGGACGCGACCGCTATCTGGACCTGCTCAGGGCCGTGGCCCTGGTCCGTGTCGTCCTCTTCCACCTCTTCGGCTGGGCCTGGCTGACGATCCTCTTCCCGTCCATGGGCGTGATGTTCGCGCTGGCCGGTTCGCTGATCGCCCGCTCGCTGGCCCGGCCGGCGGGAAGCGTCATCCGCGGCCGGCTGCGCAGGCTGCTCCCCCCGATGTGGGCGTTCTCGCTCGTCGTCGTGCCGGTGATGTTCGCGCTGAGCTGGAAGCCCGTCCGGGAGGAGGGGCTGTGGTGGTTCGTGCGACTCGGCAGCTATCTGTTCCCCCTCGGCTCGCCCCCGTATCCCGAGGAGAGCGGCTTCGACGGCGGATGGCTGGAGCTGAGCTGGGCCGACCAGGCGGCGGGACCGCTCTGGTACATCCGCGCCTACCTCTGGTTCGTGCTTGCCTCGCCCCTGCTGCTCAAGGCGTTCCGCAGGCTGCCGTGGGTCACGCTGCTCGCCCCGATCGGTCTCACGGCCGTGATCGGCACGGGTCTGGTGACCGTGCCGGGAACGTTCGGCGAGGGCCTCGTCGACTTCGCGGTGTTCGCCTCCTGCTGGATCCTGGGTTTCGCCCACAACGACGGGCTGCTGAAGGAAGTCCCGCGCTACCTCGTGGTGTCGTCCGCCGCGATCGTCATGGGCTTCGGCCTCTGGTGGGCCTCCGGGCACCTCACGGAGGAGGGCTGGAACCTGGACGAGATCCCGCTCGCCCAGGCCACCTGGTCCCTCGGCTTCTGCGCGATCCTTCTGGTCTACGCCCCCTCCTGGCGGAAGCTGCCCGGCAGGCTCGCCGGCTGGGACAGCCTGGTCACGCTGGCCAACAACAGGGCCGTGACGATCTACCTGTGGCACAACGTGCTGTTCATCGCGGCCGCGCACCTCGTGGACCAGCTCTGGTCCGTACCGTGGTTCGGCGACACGTTCGGTACGTACATGGAACGGTCGTACGAGGTGCTGGTCCTGATCGCGATCTGGCCGCTGATCGGGCTCGCGATCCTGGCGTTCGGCTGGGTCGAGGACGTCGCCGCCAGGCGCCGGCCGAGCCTGTGGCCGAACGGGGCGGGCCGGACGCGCCGGACCTGACCGGCCGCCGGGGGTGCGGCGGGCCGGCTCACCGCACCCCGGGCCGGTACACCGCACCCCGGGCCGGTACACCGCACCCCGGGCCGGTACACCGCACCCCGGGCCGGCTCACCGCACCCACCCGCTGCCCGGCTCACCGCACCCCCGGCGGCCGAGTGAGAACGAGGTTGCGCACCGGTCACCTCACGGCACCGCGCCGAAACGAGGACTGCCTAGGGTCATCAGCACAACACCCCGACCCCTGTGGAGGCGCGTGATGGCCGGTCGTTGGATCGAGCAGTGGGAGCCGGAGGACGAGACCTTCTGGCGGGAGACGGGCGAGAAGGTCGCCCGAAGGAACCTCTGGTTCTCCGTGCTCTCGGAGCACATCGGGTTCTCGATCTGGTCCCTGTGGTCCGTCATGGTCCTGTTCATGGGACCGGAGTACGGCGTCGACCCGGCCGGGAAGTTCTTCCTGATCTCCACGGCCACCCTCGTCGGCGCCGTCGCCCGGGTGCCGTACACCTTCGCGGTCGCGCTGTTCGGCGGGCGCAACTGGACGATCTTCAGTGCGCTGTCACTGCTGGTGCCGACTCTCGCCGCCTTCTGGGTGATGGAGCCCGGTACCTCTTACACCACGTTCCTCGTCGTCGCCGCGCTCACCGGCATCGGAGGCGGCAACTTCGCCTCGTCGATGACGAACATCAACGCCTTCTTCCCACTGCGCAAGAAGGGCTGGGCGCTCGGGCTCAACGCCGGCGGCGGCAACATCGGCGTCCCGGTCGTCCAGCTCGTCGGCCTGCTGGTCATCGGCCTGGCGGGCGCCGCGCACCCGCGGATCGTCCTCGGCGCGTACATCCCGCTGATCATCGTCGCCGCACTCGCCGCAGCGCTGAGGATGGACAACCTCCGGCCCGTCCAGAACGACACGGGGGCGGCGCTCCAGGCCGTGCGCCAGCCGCACACCTGGATCATGTCGGTGCTCTACATCGGCACCTTCGGCTCGTTCATCGGCTACAGCTTCGCCTTCGGGCTCGTCCTGCAGACCCAGTTCGGCCGGACCCCGCTGCAGGCCGCCTCGCTCACCTTCATCGGACCGCTGCTGGGCTCCCTGATCCGGCCGGCGGGCGGCTTGCTCGCCGACCGGTTCGGTGGAGCCAGGATCACCCTGTGGAACTTCGCGGCCATGGCCGTCGCGACCGGTGTCGTCGTCTACGCCTCGGGCATCGAGTCGCTGACGGTGTTCCTCGTCGGCTTCATCGCGCTGTTCATGCTGACGGGACTCGGCAACGGCTCCACGTTCAAGATGATCCCGGGCATCTTCCACGCGCAGGGCATCGCCAAGGGGCTGCGCGGCGAGGAGGCCGCGGCGTACGGCCGGCGGCTCTCCGGCGCGGCCATGGGACTCATCGGGGCGGTCGGGGCCCTGGGCGGTCTCGCGATCAACCTCGCGTTCCGTCAGTCCTTCGCGAGTTCGGGCACCGGGACGGCCGCCTTCTGGTGCTTCCTCGGCTTCTACGCCGTCTGCTTCGGCCTCACGTGGGCGGTATACCTTCGGCGCACCGAAGCGGTGGCCGCGAAGCCCCAGCTCAGCTATGCCGAGGTGTGAGGATGACCTCAGCGCGTCGCAGGACGTAACGGGCGGGAAATACGAAGGGACCGAGACTGTCACGCAGGGTTGACAGTCTCGGTCCTCCGCATCATCGAGCAACAGCGGGACGAGAGCCGGGTATCACGCCATGCACGACGACGACGCACAGCACGGGCCCCTGGCGGGCTTCACGGTGGGAGTGACCGCAGCCCGTCGCGCCGAGGAGCTCGGGACGCTCCTCACGCGCAGGGGTGCCGCGGTCCTGCACGCGCCCGCACTGCGGATCGTGCCGCTCGCCGACGACAGCGAACTCCTGGCCGCGACCAGGGAACTGATCGACAGCGCCCCCGACGTCGTGATCGCGACCACCGCCATCGGCTTCAGGGGCTGGGTGGAGGCCGCCGACGGGTGGGGCATCGGGGACGGGCTTCTCGAACTGCTGCGCGGTGTCGAGCTGCTCGCCCGTGGACCCAAGGTCAAGGGCGCCATCCGGGCGGCCGGGCTGACCGAGGCGTGGTCGCCGCAGTCGGAGTCGATGGCCGAGGTCCTTGACCGACTCCTGGACGAGGGTGTCTCGGGCCGCCGGATCGCACTCCAACTGCACGGCGAACCGCTGCCGGGTTTCGTCGAGTCGCTCAGGGCGGCGGGCGCCGAGGTCGTCGGCGTACCCGTCTACCGGTGGATGCCCCCGGAGGACATCACCCCGCTCGACCGGATGCTCGACGTCACCGTGGCCCGTGGCCTGGACGCCCTGACCTTCACCAGCGCTCCCGCCGCCGCCTCCTACCTGAACCGGGCGGAGGCCCGCGGCATGCTCCCGGAGGTGCTGGACGCCCTGAGCCACGATGTCCTGACGGCCTGTGTGGGGCCGGTCACGGCCCTTCCGCTGCAGGCCAAGGGCATCGACACCGTCCAGCCGGAGCGCTTCCGGCTGGGCCCGCTCGTCCAGGTGCTCTGCGCCCGGCTGCCCGCCCGGGCCCGTACGCTCCCGGTCGCCGGCCACCTGGTCGAGATCCGGGGCCACGCCGTGCTGGTCGACGGCGCACTGCGCCCCGTCCCCCCGGCCGGTATGGCCCTGCTGCACACGCTGGCCCGCAGGCCGGGCTGGGTGGTCTCCCGCGCCGACCTGCTGCGGGCACTGCCCGGCAGCGGTACCGACGAGCACGCGGTGGAGACGGCGATGGCCCGGCTGCGTACGGCACTCGGGGTGCCGCGGCTGATCCAGACGGTCGTCAAAAGGGGCTACCGGCTGGCGCTGGACCCCTCCGCGGACACCAAGTACGACGGTTCCTGACCCGGCCGCTAGCGTGCGGGGATGACCCATGACATCCATCCCCTGACCGACGGGGTCGGGCTGAGGCCCGTGACCCTCGGCGACGCGGAGTCCTTCGCCGAGGCCCTGACCCGCAGCCGCGCGTACATGCGGCGCTGGGAACCCGTGCGCCCCGACGCCTTCTACACCGTCGCCGGCCAGGTCCAGCGGCTCACCGGGCTGCTGGCCGACCGGGACGCGGGGCGTGCGATGTCCTGGGCGCTGGCCGACGAGCGGGACCGGGTCGTGGGGGCGATGACGCTGGCCTCCATCGAGCGCGGGCCCTTCCGCAACGCCCGGCTCGGCTACTGGATCGACGTCGACCGGGCGGGCCGGGGACTGGCCACGGCCGCCGTCACCCGGGTCTGCGAGCTGGCACGGGACGGGCTGGGACTGCACCGGATCGCAGCCGGGACGGTCCTGGACAACATCGCCTCGCAGCGCGTCCTGGCCAAGTGCGGGTTCGAGCTGTACGGAACGGCGCCGCGCTATCTCCACATCGACGGTGCGTGGCAGGACCACCGGATGTTCCAGCGGATCCTGCACGACGGCCCGCCGCAGGGCTGACCCGGCGGTGCTCCGGCGAGGTCCCGGCAACCGGGCGCGGGCGGCCCGGCGCCGACCCCGCACGAGATTCCCGACGCAGCTGCGGTGAGGGAAAGGTGTCCGCCCGTGAATGAACGCGGTCTCGACGGGGAGGACCACTTCGAGGTCCGCACCTTCGACGGCGAACGGCTGGTGGAGATCGACGCCTGATCGCAACCGGAGCGGCAGGTGCGCTCGGGGCCCCCTTTCGCGTACGGTTGACGGCTGCTTGATGCACGTCAGAAGGGGGCCTCGGTGGCCGCGCAGGATGCCGCTGTCGATTCGTTGCGGGACCGGGAGATCGGTGTCGAACAAGAACATCTGGACCGGGTCTACCGCCGTCTCGAAGAGAAGATCGACGAGGCGGAATTTCTCATGCAGGACGCCAACAAGCGGGGCCAGGTGGGTACTCCCGGGGCACTCGCCGAACGGGATGCGCAGGTCTTCCGTGCCGGCGTCCATCTCAACCGGCTCAACAGCGAGTTCGAGGACTTCCTCTTCGGGCGGATCGACCTGCTGCGCGGCAAGGACGGTGAACGCGGCCCGGACGGCGCCTTCACCTCGGTGGAGGCGGCCGACGACGCGGTGGGGGAGGACGGCACCGCCGAGATCGCGGAGATCCTCCACATCGGCCGTATCGGCGTGCTCGACTCCGACTACGCGCCGCTGGTCATCGACTGGAGGGCGCCCGCCGCCGCGCCGTTCTACCGTTCGACGCCCAAGGATCCGGGCCGGGTCGTGCGCCGTCGGGTCATCCGCTCCAAGGGCCGCAGGGTCCTGGGGGTCGAGGACGACCTGATGCGCCCGGAGCTGGCCGCCCGGCTGAAGGGCGACGATCTGCCCGTCATCGGCGACGGCGCCCTGATGGCGGCACTGGGCCAGGCCCGCAGCCACACGATGCGGGACATCGTCTCGTCGATCCAGGCCGAGCAGGACCTCGTGATCCGTGCCCCCGCCGCCTCCGTCACCGAGGTGTCCGGCGGCCCCGGCACCGGCAAGACGGCCGTGGCCCTGCACCGGGCCGCGTACCTCCTCTACCAGGACCGGCGGCGGTACGCGGGCGGCATCCTCGTCGTCTCGCCGACCCCGCTCCTGGTCGCGTACACCGAAGGGGTGCTGCCCTCACTCGGCGAGGAGGGCCAGGTCGCGATCCGCGCGGTCGGCTCGCTGTCCGACGAGGCCGCGGGGGTGGAGGGGGCGACCACGTACGACGAGCCCGCCGTCGCCCGGATCAAGGGCTCGTCCCGGATGCTCCACGTGCTGCGCAAGGTGGCCCGCGGGGCGCTGGAGCAGCCCGCGCCCAGGCCCGCCGCCCAGGAAGGGCAGCTGGAGTTCGGGGAGACCCCCGCAGAGGCGGGCACCCCCACCCGGCTGAGGGTGGTGGCGTTCGGCGCCCGCGTGGAGCTGGAGGCGGACGAGCTCCGGCGGATCCGGCACAACGTGCTCGGTGGCACGGCACCGGTCAACCTGCTGCGCCCGCGCGCCCGAAGACTGCTCCTGGACGCCCTGTGGAACAAGTCCTCGGGCCGGGGCCGCCACACCGACCCCGAGCTGGTCGCCGAGCTGCGTTCCTCGTTCGACGAGGACGTGTCCACGGAGACTCCGTTCCTCGCCTTCCTGGACGCCTGGTGGCCGGAACTCACCCCCCGACGGGTGCTGGCCGCCATGTCCGACGAGCGGCGCCTGAACCGATGGGCGCGCCGGATCCTCAACCAGGGCGAGGTGCGCCGTCTGGCCCGTTCGCTGAGGCGGCTGGACGAGGACGGCAAGGGCCCGCTGTCCGTCCACGACGTGGCGCTCCTGGACGAGCTGCAGACCCTGCTGGGCACCCCGGCCCGTCCGAAGCGGAGGCGGGAGGCCGATCCGCTGGACCAGCTGACGGGGCTGGAGGAGCTCATGCCGCAGCGTGAGGAGACGCAGCGCGAGCGGGCCGAGCGGCTGGCGGCGGAGCGCACCGAGTACGCCCACGTCATCGTCGACGAGGCCCAGGACCTGACGCCGATGCAGTGGCGGATGGTCGGCCGCCGCGGCCGGCACGCCACCTGGACGATCGTCGGAGACGCGGCACAGTCGTCCTGGTCGGACCCGGACGAGGCGTCCGCCGCCCGTGACGAGGCGTTGGGCAACCGGCCGCGGCGTCACTTCACGCTCACGGTGAACTACCGCAACCCGGCGGAGATCGCCGAGCTGGCGGCCAAGGTGCTGGCGCTGGCCATGCCGGGGATGGAGTCCCCGGCGGCCGTCCGTTCGACGGGTGTCGAGCCGCGCTTCGAGACGGTGCGGGGTGGGGACCTCGCCTCGACCGTCCGCGAGGAGGCCCGCAGGCTGCTCTCGGAGGTGGACGGCACCGTCGGTGTGGTCGTCGCGATGAACCGCCGCGCCGAGGCCCGCGCCTGGCTGGAGGAGCTCGGCGAGCGTGTCGTGGCGCTGGGGAGCCTGGAGGCGAAGGGCCTGGAGTACGACGCCACGGTGGTGGTCTCTCCCGCGGAGATCGCCGACGAGTCCCCGGCGGGACTGCGGGTGCTGTACGTCGCACTCACCCGTGCGACGCAGCAGCTCACCGTCGTCTCCGGTGAGCGGGACATGCCGGACGAGGCGGGTGTCCCGGACCTGCTGAGGGACTGAGGGGGCCGGGGCCCGGCGCCCGCTCGGGCGGGGCTCCTCCCCGGTGTGCGGAGGGCCTTTGCGAGTCGACCCGTCGCACAGGAATCACTTTTCCGGGGTGTTTGTTAGCCTGGTGTCGGCACCGGCTCGATCCAAGCCCCCGGGCCCAACCATCGTCGCTACGAGCGACCACTTGCCGCGAGGCGAGCATGGCGGGCCGGTGTCACCTGACTCGCACAGGACAGACCCGCGTCACCTCACGGTGACGCGGGTCTGTCCGTTTTCACGGGGCCGTGGAGGGGCGGAGCATGCCGTGAGTGCCCGGCGTTCCGGAGTCGGCCGACCCACCCGCTTCGCACGGTCCACCGGGGTTACGCGGGACGACCGTTTCTCGTATGGTGGAAAAAACTTTCCGAAAGGTGGCAGTCATTACCTGCTACCGGCCGGTAGGTGCGACGATCGGAACGCACGTGCGGGGCCGAGCCCCATTCGCGTGCGGCAACGAAGCTCAGAAAAGCGAAGGACTCGGCCATGGCAACGGCGCCCAGCGTCTCGTACTCGATGACGGTCAGGCTGGAGGTGCCCGCGAGCGGCACAGCGGTCTCCCAGCTCACCACGGCCGTGGAGTCCTCCGGAGGTTCGGTCACCGGCCTCGACGTGACCGCTTCCGGCCACGAGAAGCTCCGGATCGACGTCACGATCGCGGCTTCCTCGACCTCGCACGCGGACGAGATCGTCGAAGGCCTGCGGGACATCGACGGTGTCATCCTGGGCAAGGTCTCCGACCGTACGTTCCTGATGCACCTCGGCGGCAAGATCGAGATGGCGTCCAAGCACCCCATCCGCAGCCGTGACGACCTGTCGATGATCTACACCCCGGGTGTGGCGCGGGTCTGCATGGCGATCGCCGAGAACCCCGAGGACGCGCGTCGTCTCACCATCAAGCGGAACTCCGTCGCGGTCGTTACGGACGGCTCCGCGGTGCTCGGGCTCGGCAACATCGGCCCGATGGCCGCGCTCCCGGTGATGGAGGGCAAGGCCGCCCTCTTCAAGCGTTTCGCGGGGATCGACGCCTGGCCGATCTGCCTGGACACGCAGGACACCGACGAGATCGTCTCCATCGTCAAGGCGATCGCCCCCGGCTTCGCCGGGATCAACCTCGAGGACATCTCGGCCCCCCGCTGCTTCGAGATCGAGGCACGGCTGCGCGAGGCCCTGGACATCCCCGTCTTCCACGACGACCAGCACGGCACCGCGATCGTGGTCCTGGCGGCGCTGACGAACGCGCTGCGCGTGGTGGGCAAGTCGATCGGTGACGTACGGGTCGTCATGTCCGGTGCCGGTGCGGCCGGTACGGCCATCCTGAAGCTGCTGATCGCGGCGGGCGTCAAGCACGCGGTCGTCGCGGACATCCACGGTGTGGTGCACGCGGGCCGTGCGGACCTGGTGGAGGCCACCCCCGACTCGCCGTTGCGCTGGATCGCCGACAACACGAACCCCGAGGGCGTCACAGGCACCCTCAAGGAGGCCGTGGCCGGCTCCGACGTCTTCATCGGGGTGTCCGCCCCCAACGTGCTGGACGGCGCCGACGTGGCGGCCATGGCGGAGGGCGCGATCGTCTTCGCGCTCGCCAACCCGGACCCCGAGGTGGACCCGGCGGTCGCCCGCGAGACGGCGGCGGTCGTCGCCACCGGACGCTCGGACTTCCCGAACCAGATCAACAACGTACTGGTCTTCCCGGGTGTCTTCCGCGGCCTGCTGGACGCCCAGTCCCGCACCGTCGACACCGGGATGATGCTGGCCGCGGCCCGCGCCCTCGCCGACGTCGTCGCGGAGGACGAGGTGAACGCGAACTACATCATCCCGTCGGTCTTCAACGACAAGGTCGCGGGCGCCGTCGCCGGCGCCGTCCGGGAGGCCGCGAAGGCCGCCGGACTCGCCGAGGCGGCCGCCGACCCCGCGTAGGAACGTATCTCCGGACGGCCCCCTCACACGCCGTCCGCGGGGGTCGGCCACGGCTCCTGCGGACGGTGCCGCAGCTCACGTCCGGGCGGCCCGTCCGGCGCGTCGCGGGTCGCGGCGTCCCAAACGCCCCTTTAGGGTGGGCGGGCAGCGAGCCCCACAGGCCCGGCACCCGCTGCGGACCGCTCCAACAAGTCGACGGAACGTCATCACGGCCACGCGGTGGTGCTTTTCGTACCGACGCGGAGGGGTTCGGATTGGCGTTAGCGCCGCAGGTGGGGGCAGGATGCGTATTCGGGCGCGAGGGTCTGACAGCAGACCCGGGTCCGGGGACTGTCAGAGGGCCCTGGCAGCATCGGCTTCGATCTCACGCCTCACAGGCAAGAAGAACACGGGAGTACAAACATGAACCGCAGTGAGCTGGTGGCCGCCCTGGCCGACCGTGCCGAGGTGACCCGCAAGGACGCCGACGCCGTTCTGGCCGCGCTCGCCGAGACCGTCGGCGAGATCGTCGCCAAGGGCGACGAGAAGGTCACCATCCCCGGCTTCCTGACCTTCGAGCGCACCCACCGTGCCGCTCGCACCGCTCGTAACCCGCAGACCGGCGACCCGATCAACATCCCGGCCGGCTACAGCGTGAAGGTCTCCGCGGGCTCGAAGCTCAAGGAAGCCGCCAAGGGCAAGTAAGGCCCAAAGGCATCAAGAAGGGCGGCCGTCCCGACCGGGACGGCCGCCCTTCGGCATACCCGGAAGCGTGTCCGGGAGTCCCCGCCTCCGCGCACACCGCCCGTGCGGCGCCGTGAGACCGCCTGCGACGCCCCGGCACCCCCCTGCGGCCCCCGAGTGAGGCTTCCGCCCCGTTCGGCTCTGTACGGGCGTTCTGCGGCCCTTGCGGCGGAGGGTGGAGGGCGGCGCGTGGGGCCCACGCGCCGCTGCCGGTGCCGGATTCCGACGCGGGAACGCGAAAGCCCGCCGCCCCGGTCCCTCGCGGGGGGCCGGGGCGGCGGACTGTGGTGCGCGGGTGCGCAGTGCTGTGTGCGGCAGCACTGTGCGTGCGCCGGAGCGCACCGGGCGGAGCGTCAGACGAGTGCGCCGCCGGGGAGTTCGACCTTCGCTCCGAGCTTCTCCAGCTTGTCCATGAAGTTCTCGTAGCCGCGGTTGATCAGGTCGATGCCGTGCACCCGGGACGTCCCCTGGGCCGCCAGGGCGGCGATCAGGTACGAGAACCCGCCGCGCAGGTCGGGGATGACCAGATCCGCGCCCTGGAGCTTCGTGGGCCCGGACACGACCGCGGAGTGCAGGAAGTTCCGCTGCCCGAAGCGGCAGTCGGAGCCCCCGAGGCACTCGCGGTACAGCTGGATGTGAGCACCCATCTGGTTGAGCGCCGAGGTGAAGCCGAGCCGGGACTCGTAGACCGTCTCGTGGACGATCGACAGGCCGGAGGCCTGCGTCAGGGCCACGACGAGCGGCTGCTGCCAGTCGGTCTGGAAGCCGGGGTGCACGTCCGTCTCCAGGGCGATGGCGTTCAGCGCGCCGCCCGGGTGCCAGAAGCGGATGCCCTCGTCGTCGATCTCGAAGGCTCCGCCGACCCGGCGGAAGGTGTTGAGGAAGGTCATCATCGAGCGCTGCTGGGCGCCGCGCACGTAGATGTTGCCCTCGGTCGCCAGGGCCGCGGAAGCCCAGGAGGCGGCCTCCAGACGGTCCGGGATCGCCCGGTGGGTGTAACCGTCGAGCCTGTCGACACCCGTGATCCGGATGGTCCGGTCGGTGTCCATGGAGATGATCGCGCCCATCTTCTGCAGTACGCAGATGAGGTCCTCGATCTCCGGCTCGACGGCCGCGTTGGACAGTTCGGTGACGCCCTCGGCGAGGACGGCGGTCAGCAGCACCTGCTCGGTGGAGCCCACCGACGGGTACGGCAGCCGGATCTTCGTGCCCCGCAGCCGCTGCGGGGCCTCCAGGTACTGGCCGTCCGCCCGCTTCTCGATGGTCGCGCCGAACTGGCGGAGCACCTCGAAGTGGAAGTCGATCGGCCGACCGCCGATGTCGCAGCCGCCGAGACCCGGGATGAACGCGTGGCCCAGCCGGTGCAGCAGCGGGCCGCAGAAGAGGATCGGGATGCGCGACGAGCCCGCGTGGGCGTCGATGTCGGCGACGTTCGCGCTCTCGACGTGCGACGGGTCGAGGATGAGTTCGCCCGGCTCGTCGCCGGGGCGGACGGTTACGCCGTGCAGCTGCAGCAGCCCCCGGACCACCCGCACATCGCGGATGTCGGGCACGTTGCGGAGCCGGCTGGGCCCGCTGCCGAGCAGCGCGGCGACCATTGCCTTCGGCACCAGGTTCTTGGCGCCTCGGACGCGGATCTCGCCCTCCAGCGGGGTGCCGCCGTGGACAAGCAGGACATCGTCTGTGCCGGTCATGTATCTCGCGTTCCGGAGTGGTCGGGCAGGGGGCCATCAAAAGGGTAATGGCCCCCGGCCCTCCTTCAGTAAGGCACCGGGGGCTACGGGGCCGTCATGGATCCGGCCCGACACGTTCTGCTTCCCGGGCCTTGCGGAGGGTCACCGTCCGCACGCTGCGCCCGGCCGCCCCGCGATCCTGTGCCCCCGATGGGCCCGGGCGGCGCCCGTACGCCCTGAGCTGCGGACGGGCGCCCGGCGGGAGCGGGCAGGCAACTTGTCCCCCACGGAGGGCGAAGATGCGGGATCATCTCTGCCATGACGGAGGTGTCCTCGCTCACAGGACGGCTGCTCGTGGCCGCGCCGGCCCTGGCGGACCCGAATTTCGACCGTGCGGTGGTGCTGCTCCTCGACCACGACGAGGAGGGCTCGCTCGGCGTGGTCCTGAACCGCCCGACCCCCGTCGGGGTCGGGGACATCCTGGCGTCCTGGGCGGGTCTGGCCGGTGAGCCGGACGTGGTCTTCCAGGGCGGCCCGGTCTCGCTCGACTCGGCGCTGGGCGTGGCGGTGATCCCCGGGGACGAGGGGATCGCCCCGGGAGGCCCTTCTCCGAGCTCTCCGCTCCGCCCGGGCGCGGGCCCCCCCACCGGCTGGCGCCGGGTGCACGGGGCGATCTGCCTGGTGGACCTGGACACGCCGCCGGAGCTGCTGGCGGCGGCGCTCGGTTCGCTGCGGATCTTCGCCGGATACGCGGGCTGGGGTCCCGGCCAGCTGGAGACGGAGCTGGCCGACGGCGCGTGGTACGTCGTCGAGTCGGAGCCCGGCGACGTCTCCTCGCCGCACCCGGAGAACCTCTGGCGTGCCGTTCTGCGGCGGCAGCGCAGCGAACTGGCGATGATCGCCACGTATCCGGACGACCCTTCGCTGAACTGATGCTCGGAGCTTTCAGTACGCTTGGCAGTTATGAGCACTCTTGAGCCCGAACGCGGGGCAGGTACGGGGACCCTCGTAGAGCCGGCGCCACAGGTGTCGAACGGCGACGGTGACCACGAGCGCTACGCCCATTACGTCCAGAAGGACAAGATCATGGCGAGCGCCCTGGAGGGCACTCCCGTGGTCGCACTGTGCGGCAAGGTCTGGGTTCCGGGGCGCGACCCCAAGAAGTATCCGGTCTGTCCCATGTGCAAGGAGATCTACGAGTCCATGGGCGCCGGTGGCGACAAGGACAAGGGCAAGGGCGGCAAGGGCGGCAAGGACGGCGGCAAGAAGTAGCCCACCCGGCTTCTTCCCCTTCTTCCCTACCGATCCCTGACTCCGGTCCCCGGGGCGCGCGGTGACGCGTGCCCCGGGGACCGTTCGCATGTCCGGGTGCGGACGCGCGCGCCGTGGAGAGGGCGCGCGGGACGCGCGGTGTGCGTTGCACGGGCTGCACCACGTGGTCACAGAGTGGTTGAGACCACTTGTCGGCGTGCTGAGGCGCCCTTAGTCTCCTGCCAGTTGTGCAGAACGAAACGCACGTTGCATCGTATGCAACGATTGACCGGTAGGGGTCCCGGATGAAGCTTTCTGCCCGAATTGCCGCTCCCGCCGCGGCTCTTGTCCTGGCCGGTCTCACCGCCACCGCCTGCGCGCCGCAGACCTCCGACACCAGCGCCTCGGGTGACGAGAAGACGGGGACGCTCCGCGTCTGGCTCTTCCAGGAGGTCGGGAACAAGCCCAAGGAGAAGGTCGTCGACGCCGCGATCGCCGACTTCGAGAAGTCCCATGAGGGGGCCGAGGTCGAGGTCGAGTACATACCCGTCGACACCAGGGCCCAGCGCATCAAGGCCGCCTTCAACGACCCGGAGAGCGCTCCCGACCTCATCGAGTACGGCAACACCGACACCGCCGGCTACGTGAAGGACGGCGGACTGGCCGATGTCAGCAAGGAGTTCGCGGCCTGGGACGAGGCCAAGGACACCGACCCGACCGCCAAGCAGTCGGTGACGGTGGGCGGCCAGGTGTACGGGGCCCCGCTCTTCGTCGGCGTAAGGGCTCTGTACTACCGCACCGACGTCTTCGAGGACCTCGGGATCGAGCCCCCGAAGTCCCAGGACGAGCTGATCTCCACCGCGAAGAAGATCCACCAGGAGAAGCCGGACCTGTACGGCCTCGCGGTGGGCGGTGCCTACACCTACGGTGCGATGCCCTTCATCTGGGCACACGGCGGCGAACTGGCCGAGGAGACCGGCGTGAGCTACGCGTCGGCCATCAACAGCGAGAAGGCCCGCAAGGGCATCGAGGCCTACACCTCGCTCTTCGGGGACGACAACTGCCCGGCGGCCAAGTGTGCGGCCATGGGCGGCAACGCCACCGTCACCGCCTTCGCGTCCGGCAAGGCGGCCATGGCGATCGGCGGCGACTTCAGCCACGCGGCCGTCGAGGCGGGCAGCGTGAAGGGCAAGTACGCGGTCGTCCCGCTGCCCGGAGTGAAGCAGGGCTCGATCGCCCCCGCGTTCGCCGGAGGCAACAACATCGGGGTGCTCAAGAGCAGTTCGCACCGCACCCTCGCGGTCGACCTGATGAAGTCGCTGACCGGGAAGAAGACCCAGGCGGAGATGTTCGACGCCATGGGCTTCCTGCCGACCTACACGGACGTGCGGGACGCACTCGCCGAGGAACAGCCGTTCGTCGGACCGTTCGTCGACACGCTCGGCTCAGGAGCCAAGTTCGTCCCCGCCTCCCCGGCCTGGGGCCAGATCGACGCCTCGCTGGTCCTGCCGACGATGTTCCAGGAGATCGTCAGCGGCCGTAAGGACGTGGCGGCCGCCTCGGACGACGCGGCGAAGAAGATGGACGCGGCGTTCGCCGACGCGGGCTGACGATGACCGCGAACACCGCACTGCGCAAGGTGCCCGCCCGGCGTGGGGCGGGCGGGTCACCCGCCCGCCCGCCCCGGCGCCACCCGGCCTCACCCGCGCGGCGCTCCGGCTGGACCCCCTGGCTCTACCTGCTGCCCGCGCTCGTCCTGCTCGGCGGACTCCTCGTCTACCCGATCTACCAACTGGGCCTGATCTCCTTCCTGGAGTACACCCAGGCCCAGGTCAGCGGCGGCGAACCGACCACCTTCCAGGGCTTCGGCAACTACGCCACCCTCTTCGGCGACAGCCAGTTCTGGCAGGTGCTCCTGGCGACCGTGGTCTTCGCCGCGGCCTGCGTGCTCGCCACCCTGTTCGTCGGCTGCGCCCTGGCCGTCCTGCTGACCCGGGTCCGCGCCCTGCCGCGGCTCGCGCTCATGATGGCGGCGCTGGGCGCCTGGGCGACGCCGGCGATCACCGGATCGACCGTCTGGGTCTTCCTCTTCGACCCGGACTTCGGTCCGGTCAACAAGGTGCTGGGACTCGGCGACTTCTCCTGGACGTACGGCCGTTACAGCGCCTTCGCGCTGGTGCTCCTCGAAGTGCTCTGGTGCTCGTTCCCGTTCGTGATGGTGACCGTGTACGCGGGCATCCGGGCGATCCCCACCGAGGTGCTGGAGGCGGCCTCGCTGGACGGCGCCTCGCAGTGGCGCATCTGGCGGTCGGTCATGGCACCGATGCTGCGGCCGATCCTGATCGTCGTCACCATCCAGTCGATCATCTGGGACTTCAAGGTCTTCACCCAGATCTACGTCATGACCAACGGCGGCGGCATCGCCGGCCAGAACCTGGTGCTCAACGTGTACGCGTACCAGAAGGCGTTCGCGTCCTCGCAGTACAGCCTCGGATCGGCGATCGGCGTCGTGATGCTGGTGATCCTGCTGGCCGTGACGCTGGTCTATCTGCGCCTGGTGCGGCGCCAGGGGGAGGAACTGTGAGCGCACGTGCGCTTCTGCGCGTCCGCAGGCCCGGGAGGCTGGCGGCGGAGGCCGCCGCCCTCGTCATCGCCGCCGCGGTCGCCTTCCCGCTGTACTGGATGGTGCTCTCCGCGCTCAAGCCGGCGGGAGAGATCCAGTCCACCGAGGCCAGGCCCTGGACACTGGCCCCGTCCCTCGACTCGTTCCGACGGGTCTTCGAACAGCAGGAATTCGGCCGTTACTTCCTCAACAGCCTGCTCGTCGCCGGCACGGTCGTCATCGCCTCCGCGCTGATCGCCTTCCTCGCGGCGACGGCCGTGACCCGGTTCCGCTTCAGATTCCGCACGACCCTGCTGATCATGTTCCTGGTCGCGCAGATGGTGCCGGTCGAAGCACTGACCATCCCGCTGTTCTTCATGATGCGGGACTTCGGCCAGCTGAACACACTGGGCTCGCTCATCCTGCCGCACCTCGCCTTCTCGCTGCCGTTCGCGATCTGGATGCTGCGCGGCTTCGTCAAGGCCGTCCCCGAGGCACTGGAGGAGGCCGCCTACATCGACGGTGCGAGCCGCACCCGCTTCCTCTGGCAGATCCTCTTCCCGCTCGTCTTCCCGGGACTCGTGGCGACCAGCGTCTTCTCCTTCATCTCGACCTGGAACGACTTCCTGTTCGCGAAGTCGTTCATCATCAGCGACACCTCCCAGTCGACGCTCCCCATGGCGCTGCTGGTCTTCTTCAAGCCCGACGAGAACGACTGGGGAGGGATCATGGCGGCCTCGACGGTGATGACCATCCCCGTCCTGGTCTTCTTCGTCCTCGTACAACGGCGGCTGGTCTCCGGACTCGGCGGAGCCGTGAAGGACTGACATGGACAACCTGATCCCCGCGCCGGTGCGCACCGGCGGAGACGACGGCCGCGCATTCGTCCTCGACGGTGCCACGACCCTCACCGCGGGACCCGGGACCGAGAGCACCGAACGCTGGCTGCGCACCACGCTCGGGGCCGCCTTCGGCCTGCCGCTGGCTCCGGGCCCCACGGACGCGGCGGACAGCGGCAACACCATCGAGCTGCGCGTCGACCCCTCGCTGGAACCCGAGGGCTACCGGCTGGGCGTGGAGCCCGTCCGGGGCGTACGGATCACCGGTGGAAGCGCGGCCGGGGTGTTCTGGGGGGCGCAGACCCTCCGGCAGCTCCTCGGCCCCGAGGCGTTCCGCCGCGCACCGGTGAGCCCCGGCGCCGAGAGGCGCGTCCCCCTCACGGAGATCGAGGACGGCCCGCGCTTCGGCTGGCGCGGCCTGATGTTCGACGTGGCACGGCACTTCACGCCGAAGGACGGCGTGCTGCGCATGCTCGACCTGCTCGCCGCACACAAGCTGAACGTCTTCCACTTCCACCTCACCGACGACCAGGGCTGGCGCGTCGAGATCAAGCGTCACCCCAGGCTCACCGAGGTCGGCGCCTGGCGCGCACGCACCAAGCACGGCCACCGGGCCTCCGAACTCTGGGACGAGACGCCGCACGGCGGCTTCTACACGCAGGACGACATCCGCGAGATCGTCGCGTACGCCGCCGAGCGGCATATCCGCGTCGTCCCCGAGATCGACATCCCCGGCCACTCGCAGGCAGCCATCAGCGCCTATCCGGAGCTGGGCAACACCGACGTCGTCGACACCTCCGCGCTTTCCGTGTGGGACACCTGGGGCATCAACCCGAACGTACTCGCCCCCACCGACAACACCCTGCGGTTCTTCGAGGGCGTCTTCGAGGAACTGCTCGGCCTGTTCCCCGCGGAGACCTCGCCGTTCATCCACGTCGGCGGCGACGAGTGCCTCAAGGACCAGTGGAGGCAGTCGGCCACGGCACAGGCCCGCATGGCCGAACTCGGCCTGGCGGACGAGGACGGGCTGCAGTCCTGGTTCATCCGCCACTTCGACCGCTGGCTCACCGACCGGGGCCGCCGCCTCATCGGGTGGGACGAGATCCTGGAGGGCGGCCTCGCCGAGGGAGCCGCCGTCTCGTCGTGGCGCGGATACGCGGGCGGGATCGCCGCAGCGGAGGCCGGGCACGACGTGGTGATGTGCCCGGAGCAGCAGGTCTACCTGGACCACCGTCAGCACGGCGGCCCCGACGAGCCCATGCCCATCGGGTACGTCCGCACCCTGGAGGACGTCTACCGCTTCGAGCCCGTTCCCCCCGGCCTCTCCGAGGACGCGGCCGCGCACGTCATGGGCACCCAGGCCAACGTCTGGACGGAGGTCATGCAGAACCAGGACCGTGTCGACTACCAGGTGTTCCCGAGGCTCGCAGCCTTCGCCGAGGTCGCCTGGTCACGGCTCCCGGCGCCCGGTGAGCGGGACTTCGCGGGGTTCGAACGCAGGATGAACGTCCACTACGCCCGGCTCGACGCCCTGGGTGTCGGCTACCGGCCGCCCGCCGGACCGCGGCCGTGGCAACGCCGGCCAGGCGTTCCGGGTCGCCCGATCGAGGGACCGCCCCCGACCGTGTGACCACCGCCCCGCGTCCTGGCCAGGGGAACTGAACAAGCCGCACGAACCCTCTGAAGAGCGGCAATTCGTGTGCTCGGCAGAAGGTCTGCCAAAGGTGACTTTTCCCCTGGTCGGGGATGGAAACGCCCTTCGTGGACCCTCGCGTCGGACAGTCCGGAAGATGTGCCAGAGTTGCCACGTCCCGGCCGTGAGCACGTACCGTACGGCGGACAGGCGGGACTGCCGGGACACCGGGAAGGGGCAGCTGGGTTGACCACGCACGCACCGAAGGCGACGCAGTCGGTGACGCTCCCGGCCTCGCTCGACGAGGCCGTGGCGGCTCTCGGCGCCATGCCCGCCGCCGTTCCCGTGGCGGGCGGCACGGACCTCATGTCGGCCGTCAACAAGGGCCTCCTGCGGCCGGCGGGGCTGGTCGGCCTCGGCCGGATCAGCGAGCTGCGCGGCTGGCACTACCAGGACGGCCACGCCCTGCTCGGCGCCGGACTCACCCACGCGCGCATGGGGCGGCCCGACTTCGCCGCGCTCATCCCCGCGCTGGCCGCCTCCGCGCGCGCCGCGGGTCCGCCCCAGATCCGTAACGCCGGGACGCTCGGCGGGAACATCGCCACCGCTGCCCCGACCGGCGACGCCCTGCCGGTCCTGGCCGCCCTGGAGGCGGACCTGGTCATCGCGGGCGCCGACGGCTCCCGTCGTGAGATCCCCGTCTCGCACCTCCTGGCGGGCCGCGAGATGCTCGAGCCCGCCGAGCTGATCGGCTTCGTCCGCGTACCGCTGCTGCACGCCCCCCAGGTCTTCCTCAAGGCGACCGGCCGCACCGGCCCCGGCCGCGCCACCGCCTCCGTCGCGATCGTTCTTGATCCCGCCCGGCGCGGCGTGCGCTGCGCGGTCGGCGCGATCGCCCCGATGCCTCTGCGGCCGCTGGAAGCCGAACACTGGATCGCCTCCCTGATCGACTGGGACGGCGCACGCGGTCTGGCCCCCGACGCGCTCGCCGCTTTCGGCGAGTACGTCGCCGCGGCCTGCATCCCGGACCACGAACCACCGGAGGACGGGGGAGAGGCGCCCCCGCTGTCGCCCGCCGTCCTGCACCTGCGGCGCACGGTCGCCGCGCTCGCCCGACGCGCACTGGGGAGGGCACTGTCGTGAGCAATGAAGAGAACCCCGACCAGCGGCAAGGCCGGCCCGACCCGTACGCCGGCTGGGAGCCGACCCCGCAGGGCGGTGAGTACGACGCCGAGGCGACCGCCTTCGTGCACCTGGCCCCGGAGGACCTCGCCGCCCTGGGGAACGATCCGCTGGCCGCCCCCGGCCACAGCTACGTCCCGCCGATGATCCTGCCGCTGACCCCGGCCGCCGGGCTCGACCCCGCGGCGACGGGCAGCTGGGTCGTGCAGACGCAGAGCCAGCAGGAACGGGCGTCCGGTCACTCCGCGAGCACGGAGGCCGCACCGGACGCCGTGCACTGGCCCGACCCGAACCAGCACCAGGATCCGTACCAGCAGCCGTACCCGGACACGTCGCAGTACGCGCAGACGTCGTCCACGACGGCCCAGTGGAACTTCACCGAGGCCGTGCACGCCGAGCCCGAACCGGCTCCCGAGCCCGCCGGCCACACCGGCGAGTGGACGATCCCGGTGACGGACAACGACCTCCCGGAGGAGTCCGGCGAGTACGCGGGGTCGGTGACGGCCTCCCCGTGGTACGCGGACATGCCGCCGGCCACGCTGCCGGGCGGGGCTCCCGCGCCGTGGGCTACGCAGGCGCAGGCGCAGGCTCCCGAGGCCGAGCTCCAGGCCGAGGCCGAGGCCGGGGCCAGGTTCGAGGAGACCGCCTCCGGGCCCTCGGAGCCCGTAGCGGCCCCCGAAGGACACGTGGAGGCGGAGGAGGCGGCCCCGGAGGCCGCCGGTGAGCTGGAGGAGCGTCCGGGGAACCCGCCGGCCGATGCCCCCGAGGCCGAAGCCGAAGCAGAGGTTTCTCCCGGGGCCGAGGCAGAAGTGGGCCCCGGAGCCGAAGCGGAAGCCGGTCCGGAAGCGGAAGCCGGTTTCGAGGCTGACCTCGGAGCCGTGTCCGGCCCCGAAACCGGGATCGGATACGAGCACGACCACGCGCACGACCACGCGCACGGGCCCGTGCCCACGGAGGAGCCCGCTGCCCCCGTCCTCTCCGGCGGCCCCAGCGAACACCCCTCGGCCGCGTACGTCCTCCACGTCAACGGCGTGGACCGCCCGGTCAGCGACGCCTGGATCGGCGAGTCGCTCCTGTACGTGCTCCGCGAGCGCCTCGGCCTCGCCGGTGCCAAGGACGGCTGCTCACAGGGCGAGTGCGGTGCCTGCAACGTCCAGGTCGACGGCCGCCTCGTGGCTTCCTGTCTGGTGCCCGCCGCCACGACGGCGGGCAGCGAGGTCCGTACCGTCGAGGGCCTCGCGGTGAACGGCGAACCGTCCGACGTCCAGCGGGCCCTGGCCGAGTGCGGGGCCGTCCAGTGCGGGTTCTGCATCCCGGGGATGGCGATGACCGTCCACGACCTCCTGGAGGGCAACCACGCCCCCAGCGAGCTGGAGACCCGGCAGGCACTCTGCGGCAACCTCTGCCGGTGTTCCGGCTACCGGGGCGTGCTCGACGCCGTACGGGAGGTCGTCGAGGGCCGGGAGGCGATGGCGGAGACGCCGCCCACCGCACCGGACGACGCCGAACCGCGCATCCCGCACCAGGCACCGCCCGGCGAGGGCAGCGCCCAGTCACCCGAGCACGAGGGAGACGTCCGGTGAACACCGCGTCGTCCCCCGCACCACCGCTCATCCCCACCACCAGCCGCCACCGCAGCGGAGCGAACGACAAGGAGGCGGCGTGACCAGCGACGCAGCCACCGCGACCAGCACCACGCGCACGACACCGCCGCCCGAGGGCCCCGACCAGGGCCAGGAGCCGCCCGCGCTCGGACTGGGCGTCTCGCTGCCGCCCGCCGACGCCCGCGCCAAGACCGAGGGCACGTTCCCGTACGCGGCCGACCTCTGGGCCGAGGGCCTGCTGTGGGCCGCGGTGCTGCGTTCCCCGCATCCGCACGCGCGCATCCTGTCGATCGACACGACGGCCGCGGTCGGCATGCCGGGCGTCCACGCGGTCGTCACGCATGAGGACATCCCCGGGGACGGCTCGTACGGCCGCCGGGTGGTCGACCGCCCCGTGTTCGCCTCCGATCTCGTGCGCCACCACGGCGAGGCGATCGCCGCCGTCGCCGCGGACCACCCCGACACCGCACGGCTGGCCGCCGCCGCGATCGCCGTCGAGTACGAGGTCCTCGAACCGGTCACCGACCCCGAGAAGGCCTTCGCCGCCGAACCCCTGCACCCCGACGGCAACCTCATCCGCCACATCCCGCTGCGCTACGGCGACCCGGACACCGTGGGCGAGGTCATCGTCGAGGGCCTCTACCGCATCGGCCGCCAGGACCCCGCCCCGATCGGAGCCGAGGCCGGCCTCGCCGTGCCCCGCCCCGACGGCGGCGTCGAGCTCTACACCGCGTCCACCGACCCGCACACCGACCGCGACCTGGCCGCCGCCTGCTTCGGCCTCGACCCCGAACGGGTCAAGGTCGTCGTGACCGGCGTCCCCGGGGCGACCGGCGACCGGGAGGACCCGGGCTTCCAGATCCCGCTGGGCCTCCTCGCCCTGCGCACCGGCTGCCCCGTCAAGCTGGCCGCCACCCGCGAGGAGTCCTTCCTCGGGCACGCCCACCGCCACCCGACCCTGCTGCGCTACCGCCACCACGCGGACGGCGAGGGACGGCTGGTCAAGGTCGAGGCGCAGATCCTCCTCGACGCGGGCGCGTACGCCGACTCCTCGTCCGAGTCCCTGGCCGCCGCCGTCGCCTTCGCCTGCGGACCGTACGTCGTCCCGCACGCCTTCATCGAGGGCTGGGCGGTCCGTACGAACAACCCGCCCTCCGGCCATGTCCGGGGCGAGGGCGCGATGCAGGTCTGCGCGGCGTACGAGGGCCAGATGGACAAGCTGGCGGCGAAGCTCGGCATCGACCCGGTCGAACTGCGTCTGCGCAACGCCCTGTCCACAGGCGACATCCTCCCCACCAGCCAGACCGTGACCTGCCCTGCCCCCGTCGCCGAGCTCCTCGGCGAGCTGCGCGACTTCCCGCTCCCCACCCTCCCCAAGGACGCCCCGGAGGACGACTGGCTGCTGCCGGGGGGCCTGGAGGGCGCCGGTGAGCCCGGGGCCGTCCGCAGAGGTGTCGGCTACGCCCTGGGCATGGTCCACATGCTCGGCGCGGAGGGCGCGGACGAGGTCTCCACGGCCACGGTCCGGGTCCACGACGGCGTCGCCACCGTCATCTGCGCCGCCGTGGAGACCGGCCAGGGCTTCACCACGCTCGCCCGCCAGATCGTCCAGGAGACCCTGGGCGTCGAAGAGGTCCACGTCGCGGCCGTGGACACCGACCAGCCCCCGGCGGGCCCGGCGACGCACGGCCGCCACACCTGGGTCTCGGGCGGCGCGATCGAACGCGCCGCCAAGATGGTCCGCACCCAGCTGCTCCAGCCGCTGGCCCACAAGTTCGGGATGTCCACGGAGCTGCTCCAGATCGCCGACGGCAAGATCACCTCGTACGACGGTGTGCTGTCCACGACGGTCAGTGAGGCGATGGACGGCAAGGAACTCTGGGCGACCGCCCAGTGCCGCCCCCACCCCACCGAGCCCCTGGACGAGTCCGGCCAGGGAGACGCGTTCGTCGGCCTGGCCTTCTGCGCGGTCCGCGCGGTCGTCGACGTCGACATCGAACTCGGCTCGGTACGGGTGGTGGAGATGGCCGTCGCCCAGGACGTCGGCCGGATCCTCAATCCCTCCCAGCTGGCCACGCGCATCGAGGCGGGCGTCACGCAGGGCATCGGCGCGGCCCTCACGGAGAACCTCCGCACCGCCCGCGGTGTGATCCGGCACCCGGACCTCACCGGGTACGCGCTTCCCACGGCCCTGGACGCGCCGGACATCCGCATCGTGAAGCTGATCGAGGAACGCGACGTGGTGGCCCCCTTCGGCGCCAAGCCGGCGTCGGCTGCCCCGGTGGTTACCTCTCCGGCGGCGGTGGCGTCGGCGGTCCGCGCGGCGACGGGCCGCCCGGTCAACCGCCTCCCGATCCGCCCGCAGGCAGCGGTGGCCACGCCGAGGCCGTGACGTGTGATCCGCGTTGCACCCGAAGTACCTGTGTGCGGAGTGTCACCGGCGATGACTACAGTGATGCGTGAAGTTGTGGCCAGCCGTCTACGGGGAGGGTGCTGTGCTGCCGAGTGATGGGGCCGGAGCGGGGATGGCGGCCGTGCCGTTCATGGGGTTCACCACGGCGGCAGCCGCCGTGGAACTGGCCACCGAACTGACGTCGTTCACCAAGTTCCGCAATCGGATCGACGAGATACTGGTCGCCCTCAAGGAGTCCCCGGCCGACGCGAAGCAGCTCGGCCAGGACCCGATGAAACGTACGCAGTTCGGCGGTGGCGACAACCACTGGGCGGAAGCTGCAAGCCTGTTCATGTCGTACCAGACGGTGATCACCGAGCTGGAGACGCTCTCGAAGACCCTCTCGGACTCGATAGAGGGCATGAGCATCGCGGTCCTGGCCTCGCACAACGGCTACGAGAACCTGGACATCGACATCCGGCGCCGCATGCTCGAGATCTCGGACGGTGCGAAGGAGCAGTACGGGGGCGAGTACGACCCGACGCGGCAGGGGGGCGGGGACGCGGCTCCTGCAAAGCCGACGAAGCCTGCTGACACCGCCGGCGTTTCCGGCACGTGATGATGACCACTGCATGACACGGGGATAGGCGGGGGCCGATATGGACCACAGGGAAGCAGGACAGGGCACACCCTTCGACAGCATGACGCACGAGACCATGCTGGCCTGGCTGGACATGGCCAACAGTGGGGCGATCCAGGGTGCGTCGGACCGGTTGATCAGTGCGGCGAAGGAGATCCGCGAGATCGCGGAGGAGCTGAAGGTCCGTCCGCAGACGGTCGAGTGGAAGGGCGAGGGCGCCACAGCCTTCCGCACCTGGAGCGAAGA
>NZ_JBEXYB010000033.1:0-90292 GCF_040630715.1 Streptomyces sp. NPDC005752
CTCGGGCGCGGTCGCGGTCGTCGTCGAGAGCGCCGCCCACGCGGAGACCGACACCGGGGTGCGGGACGGGCTTCCCGGTCTGCGGCACGTCGGGCCACCGGGCCGGTGCCCCTCCTGCCGCAACGCAGCCTGCCCTGCAGCCGGCAGCACCGCGCCGTTGAGCGCCGTGTCGTTCAGCATGGCGGCTTTCCGGTGAGGGCCGCGGGCAGCGTCGTGGGGCCCGACTGAATATCCGTCGGTGGCTGTGACCCGGCCGGGCCTGGCGGTGAGGCTCCGACGGGGCATCAGTGGCCCGCTCCGGTCAGTTCTTGCCCGAGGCGCCGATCTGTCCCGGCACACCCGCGACGGGCCGGCTCGGATTTCGCCGGACTCGGTACCCGTCCACGCAAGCGCTCGGCTGGGGAAACCCCAGCCGAGCGCTTGTCCGAACTCCTCACGGGCTGATCGGCCGACCACCTGTCGCAGCGACTCCATCGAGAACGGGAGGCCGGTTATGAGAGGCCGAGGTCAGTTGCTGTAGCGCGTCTCCACGCCTGCCGAAGAGGCGATGGTGTTTCCCTGGCAGTAGGCGCAGGAGAATCCGGTCGTCCGCCACTGGCCTGCGTAGTTGTATATCTTTCCGTTGTCCGGGTTCTTGCACAGGGCCAGGGCTCGGTAGGCGCCGCCATGTGTCTTCGAGCAGATGGCGACACCGCCCCACTTTCCCGGCACCTCATAGGAGCAACCCGTGGGGTGCGCCATGGTTCCGACGTCAGGAATTTGCCGGGCGGTGTCCTCACCGGCCTCCCCTGAGCAGGACCCGGCCACAAGGCGACAGGGCCCCCCGGCGCTGCTCGGCTCGATTCGCATCGCCGAGTTGCCGGGAGGCCCTGCCTCCACGCTCGCACCACCGAAAGGTCACCCGACGGGGAAACCCGTTCGACCAGTGCGTTGTACGACTGGTTGAGACGTAACTCCTAGCTCTTGCGGACGGGCTCCTCGGGAGCGTCCGGACCGGCTCCGTCGCCCTCGGGGTTCCGTGTGCCGGAGGTCTCGAGGACGCCAGGTGCCTCCGCGGGTTCGGCGGCCGCGGCCACCGCGATACCCGTCTTGGCACGCCGGCCGCGCTTCTCGATCCAGGTGGCGAGCGCCGACAGGAGCAGACACATCGCCACATAGATCGTGCCGATGACCGCGATGGTCGAGACGTACGGGTACTGGGAGTTGACCTGCGTGTTGGAGGCGATCAGACGCGCGGTCTGGAGCAGCTCGGGGTACAGGATGATGAAGCCGAGCGAGGTGTCCTTGAGGGTCACCACCAGCTGACTGATGATCGTCGGCAGCATCGCGCGGACCGCCTGCGGCATCAGCACCGTGACCATGACCTGGGTCTTGCTCATCCCCAGGGCGTACGCCGCTTCGCTCTGCCCCTTGGGTACGGAATTGATGCCCGCGCGCAGGACTTCGGCCTGGACGCAGCCGTTGTAGACCGACAGCCCGAGCGCGAGGGCCCACATCGAGTAGTCGGTGAGGAAGCCGACCCAGATGGCGTAGATGGTGATCAGCAGCGGGATCGAGCGGAAGAGCTCGATGAAGGTGATCGCGAACCAGCGGACCGGCTTGTGGTCGGAGAGGCGGCCGACGGCGAGCAGGACTCCGAGGATCAGTGAACCGATCGCTGCCAGACCGAAGGCCTTCAGCGTGGCGAGCAAGGCGTCGGCGATGTTCTGCCGGATGCCCGTGTAGTTGAAGATGTCCCACATCTCGGGGGCGAGGTGCCCCTTCTCGGACAGCCGCATCACGCTGATGCCGATCAGGGCCAGGATGGCGAGGGTTCCGGCAACGGCGTAGATCCGGTTGCGGACCGCGGCCTTGGGTCCCGGGGCGTCGTAGAGAACGCTGGCGCTCATCGGGCGACCTCCATACGGCGCTCCAGCAGCCGGAAGAGACCGCTGATGGTGAACGTGACGACCAGGTAGCCGAGTGCCACCCAGATGAAGACGGGTGTGATCTCGTAACCCCGGTCGCTCATCAGCTTCTGCCATCCGAAGAGTTCGGTGACGCTGAAGGCGCCGGCGATCGCCGAGTTCTTCGTGAGCGCGATGAAGATGCTGCTCAGCGGCGGGATGACCGACCTCGTGGCCTGCGGGAGAACAACGATCCGCAGGGTCTGGGCGAACGTCATACCGATGGAGCGCGCGGCCTCGGCCTGCCCCAGGGAGACGGTGTTGATGCCCGAGCGGACCGCCTCGCAGACGAAGGAGGAGGTGTAGAAGCCGAGAGCCAGCGAGCCGAGGAGGAAGGGGCTCATGCCGGGGAAGAGGATCTCCGGCACCACGAAGAAGAAGATCAGGAAGAGAAGAGTCAGCGGCGTGTTGCGCAGCAGGGTCACCCAGGCGGTGCCGAAGTAACGCAGCGGCGGCACCGGTGACACCCGGCAGCCGGCTATGGCGACGCCCAGGACCAGGGCGATGACCGAGCTGATGACGGTGATCGACACGGTGCCTATGAAGCCGTCGCGGAATTCCGGGAAATTATCGAGCAATACGTTCATGGGGTCTCCGCGTCGGCGGTCAGCGGCATCAGGGCAGGGGGAGGGGCGCCCCGTACGCCGCTGTGCACAGTGACAGCGGCGTACGGGACGTCTCGCTCACGCGGTTGACGTCAGTGAGGGACGTCAGTGAAGGACGTCAGCGACAGAGCTGCGTCAGTAGCTCTCGATGGCCGGCGGCTCGGTGTACTCCGAGCCGGACAGACCCAGGGTCGCCTCGTAGATCTTCTTGTACGTGCCGTCCTTGACGTGGGTCTCCAGCGACTTGTTGATCGCCTCGCGGAGAGCCTTGTCGTCCTTGTTCAGGCCGACGCCGTAGGGCTCGTCGGTGAACGGCTTGCCGACGACCTTGAGCTTGCCCGAGTTGGCCGCGGCGTAGCCCTTGAGGATCGAGTCGTCGGTGGTGACGGCGTCGACCTGCTTCGTCAGGAGCTGCTGCACGCAGTCCGAGTACTTGGCCAGCTCGACGACCTGCGCGCCGTACTCGGGCTTCTTGATCTCCTGGAGCGGGGTGGAGCCCACGATCGAGCAGACCTTCTTGTCCTTCACCGACTCCTTGCCGGTGATGGAGGTCTCGTCCTTGCGCACGAGGAGGTCCG
The DNA here is from genome assembly GCF_040630715.1 of Streptomyces sp. NPDC005752. Classification (NCBI taxonomy): domain Bacteria; kingdom Bacillati; phylum Actinomycetota; class Actinomycetes; order Kitasatosporales; family Streptomycetaceae; genus Streptomyces; species Streptomyces sp. NPDC005752. The sequence continues at coordinate 3,130 of NZ_JBEXYB010000033.1, forward strand.
CGCCGGCCTTGTAGTACGGCCCCGCGAAGCCGACCTGCTTCTTGCGCTCGTCGTTGATCGTGTACGTACCGACGAAGTAGTCGACCTGGCCCTTGGAGATGGCCGTCTCGCGAATGCCGGAGTCGACGGTCTTCCACTCGATCTGCTTCTCGGAGAAGCCGAGGTCGGCCGCGATCATCTTGGCGATCTCGATGTCGAAGCCGGAGCGCTCCTTCGTCGACTGGTCCTCGAAGCCGAGGTAGGGCTGGTCGGCCTTCGCGCCGATGACCAGCTTGCCGCGCTGCTTCGCCTTCTTGAAGACCGGCGAGTCCAGGTCGACACCGGTCGCGACGGTGTACGTCGGGAGCTTCGGCGCCTCGGACGAACCGGGCTTGACGCCCGACGGCTTGTCGCCGGCGGAACCCTCCTTGCCGCCACAGGCGGTCGCGGTCAGGGCGAGCACGGCGATGGCCGCAACGGCGGCCGGCTTGCGGAGCTTCATGTGAACAATCCTCGTGTCGTAGGTCGTCGGTTCAGTGGTGAAGGATCTTCGACAGGAAGTCCTTGGCCCGGTCGCTGCGCGGATTACTGAAGAACTGGTCGGGAGTCGCCTCTTCGACGATCTTTCCGTCCGCCATGAAGACCACACGGTTGGCCGCGGAACGGGCGAAACCCATCTCGTGGGTGACGACGACCATGGTCATCCCCTCCCGGGCCAACTGCTGCATGACCTCGAGCACTTCGTTGATCATCTCTGGGTCGAGCGCCGACGTGGGCTCGTCGAAGAGCATGACCTTGGGGTCCATCGCCAGGGCGCGTGCGATGGCGACGCGCTGCTGCTGACCGCCGGAGAGCTGCGCCGGGTACTTGTCCGCCTGCACGCCGACCCCCACGCGGTCGAGCAGGTTCCGGGCCTTCTCCTCAGCGGTCTTCTTGTCCGTTCCGCGGACCTTGACCTGGCCCAGCATCACGTTCTCGAGCACCGTCTTGTGCGCGAAGAGATTGAACGACTGGAAGACCATGCCGACATCAGCACGCAGCCTTGCGAGCTCCTTGCCCTCCTGGGGCAGGGGCTTGCCGTCGATCGAGATCGCGCCCGAGTCGATCGTCTCCAAGCGGTTGATCGTGCGGCACAGCGTGGACTTCCCGGACCCGGAGGGTCCGATGACTACGACGACCTCGCCGCTGGCGATGGTCAGGTCGATGTCCTGGAGCACATGCAGCGCGCCGAAGTGCTTGTTGACGTTGCTCAGTACGACAAGGTCGTCACCCGCAGGTGCGGCATCCTCGGCGGCCTTGTTCACTGAAACTCCGCTCATCGGCTTATTGCTCCGTCCTCCTCGGTTAGGCAAGGACCCTAGTGACGCAGTGCTACCAGCGTCATTACATCTGAGCGGAAATTGAGCATAACGATCCGGCCTCAGCAGGACACTCCGTGTGAACGGGGCGACACGGGGCGCTCGGAGGCGTGTCGGCTGCATAACGGAAACCTGGTGGCAACGGGCAGGGACTTGACTGGGGCACCCGTCATCGGCGTGGATGCCCTGTGTACGGGGACGACGTGAATCGCCGCTGTGCGGGACGTTTCGCCGGGCGGAACACCGGAGGACCGTCACGCACGGCTCCAATGTCGTCGCAAGGGACCTCGCGAGGACGTCGCGAGGGAGATGATGAACGCATCATGAGGCGGAGAGGGGGGCCATGAGACTGCTGCTCGTGGAGGACGACGACCATGTCGCGGCTGCTCTGACCGCCGTGCTCTCGCGCCACGGCTTCCAGGTCGTGCACGCGCGTAGTGGCGAGGAGGCCCTGCAGGCGCTGCTGCCGGCCGAGAAGGAGCCCTTCGGGGTCGTACTCCTCGATCTCGGGCTGCCCGATCAGGACGGCTACGAGGTGTGCGGGAAGATCCGCAAGCGTTCGGCGATCCCTGTGATCATGGTGACCGCGCGGTCCGATGTCCGCTCACGGATCCACGGCCTCAACCTCGGGGCCGACGACTACGTCGTGAAGCCGTACGACCCCGGTGAGCTCCTCGCCAGGATCCATGCCGTCGCCCGGCGCAGGACGGCCGGTGAGGACACCGGAGCGACCCCGCTCGCCGGCCTGCGGATCGGCCAGGTCCACATCGAGCTGCCCACCCGCAGGGTCAGCGTCGACGGTCGCGAGGTCCAGCTCACCCGCAAGGAGTTCGACCTGCTCGCGCTGCTCGCACAGCGTCCCGGCGTGGTCTTCCGCCGGGAGCAGATCATCAGCGAGGTCTGGCGTACGAGCTGGGAGGGGACGGGACGCACCCTGGAGGTGCACGTCGCGTCGCTGCGCTCCAAGCTGCGGCTGCCCGCACTGGTCGAGACCGTACGGGGCGTCGGCTACCGGCTCGTCCCACCGTCGGCCTGAGGACGTCCGTTCCCCGTGCGCACCCGCCTGCTCCCCCTGCTCATCGTCCTGATGGCCGCTGTGCTGCTCGCCCTCGGCTTCCCGCTCGCGGTCCGGGTGGCCGCCGCCGAGCAGCAGCGCGTCGTCATCGACCGGATCGACGACACCGCGCGCTTCGGCGCGCTCGCCCAGTTCGTCGACGAACCCCTCGGGGGCACCGATGAGCGGCAGCGGATCCTGCAGACCGAGCTCGAGGCCTACGACTCCGTGTACGGGATACGGGCCGGTGTCTTCTACCGGGACGACACGGCGCTGGCCAAGGCCCCCGCCTCCTGGTCCCTGCCTGCCGAGGGGGAGGGCCGGGAGGCCTTCGCCGAAGCCCTCCTCGGCCGGCGCTCGCACGACCCGCCCCAGGTCTGGCCCTGGCAGAGCAAGCGGATCGCCGTCGCCTCCCCGGTCGTACGCGACGGCGACGTGGTCGCCGTCGTCGTGACCGACTCGCCCACCGGCGACATGCGGTCGCGGACGCTGCGGGGCTGGCTCCTCATCGCCCTCGGCGAGGCCGTGGCCATGCTGGTGGCGCTCGGTGCCGCGTTCCGCCTCACCGGATGGGTGCTGCTTCCCGTACGGGTCCTGGACGCGGCCACACACGACATCGCGAGCGGCAGGATGAGGTCCAGGGTCGCCGCGTCCGGCGGCCCGCCGGAGCTCCGGCGCCTCGCCCGTTCGTTCAACGAGATGGCCGACAACGTCGAGGACGTGCTGGAGCAGCAGCGTGCCTTCGTCGCCGACGCCTCGCACCAGCTGCGCAACCCGCTCGCCGCGCTGCTGCTCAGGATCGAGCTCCTGGCACTCGAACTCCCCGAGGGCAACGAGGAGATCGCCTCGGTCCGCACGGAGGGCAAGCGCCTCGCCCAGGTCCTCGACGACCTGCTGGACCTGGCGCTGGCCGAGCACACGGAAGCGGATCTCCAGCTCACGGACGTCGCCGCACTCACCGGCGAACGGGTCGCTTCATGGCGCCCGCTGGCCGAGGAGAAGGGCGTACGGCTGACGCTGGACGGAGCACCCGCGGTCACCGGCTGGGCGGACCCGATCGCCCTGTCCAGCGCACTGGACGCGGTCATCGACAACGCGCTGAAATTCACCCCGCGGGGCGAGGAGGTCCTGGTCACGGTGGAATCCGGGGGTGACGGTGCCACGGTCGTCGTCGCGGACCGGGGACCCGGCCTGACCGAGCAGGAGCTCGAACGCGTCGGCGACCGCTTCTGGCGCAGCGGCCGGCACCAGAACATCAAGGGGTCCGGCCTCGGACTCTCCATCTCGCGTGCCCTGCTCGCGGCGGGCGGCGGAACGATCCGCTACGACACGCACGAGCCGCACGGACTGCGGGTGACGGTCACGGTGCCCCGTAACCCTCCGCACGTGTGAGCCCGCGCCGCAGCGTCAGGGTTTGGCCGAGCGGTAGTAGCGGCTGGCACCCTCGTGCAGCGGCAGCGGATCGGTGTAGATCGCCGTCCGCAGATCCACCAGCTGCGCCGAGTGCACCTCGCGGCCTATCCGGTCCCGGCTGTCGATCACGGTCCGGGTGAACGCCTCGGTCATCAGCGGATCCGTACGGTCCGTGGTGATCAGCAGGTTGGAGACCGCGACGGTGGGGACGGCCTGCCCCTGCTGCGCGTGCGGATAGGCGTCGGCCGGCATCACGGCCGAGCGGTAGTAGCGCGTGGACCCGCCGGCCGCCTGGAGCGCGGTGACCAGTGTCTCCTCCAGTGGTACCAGCCGGATCGCGAACTTCTCCGAGAGATCCTGCACCGCTCCGGTCGGAAGCCCCCCGGACCAGAAGAAGGCGTCCAGCCCGCCGTCCGTCAGCCGCGCCGGCATCGTGTCGATCCCGGCGTGTACGGGCGTGATGTCCGCGGTCGGATCGACGCCCGCCGCCTTCATCAGCCGGTCCGCGACGAGAAGCACCCCCGACCCCTTCTGTCCCACACCGACCCGCTTGCCGCGCAGATCGGAGACCTTGCGGATCTTGGAGTCCCGGGGCACGACCAGCTGGACGTAGTCGTCGTACAGCCGTACACAGCCGCGCAGCCGCTCGCTGCCCGGTTTCCCGCTCCGCAGGTAGGTCGACACGGCGTCCGCGGTGGCGATGGTGAAGTCGGCCTTCCCGGCCGCCACCCGTTCGATGTTCTGCTGGGAGCCCTCGCTGGTCCGCAGCTGTATCGACACCTTGGGCATGTCCTTGGCCAGCGCGCCCTCGAGCCGCTGCCCGTAACGCTGGTAGACCCCGCTCCGTACGCCGGTGGAGAACGTGAGCGAACCGCTCGGCTCCTCCTCCCCGAGCGGGAGCACCCACCACAGCAGCAGTCCGAGCACGACCACGAGGGCGGCTCCCCCCTGAAGGGTGCGGCGCCGGTCGAACCGGGACAGTGCGTGCAGCATGGCGCGATCCTGCCAGGCCGTGCCCCGTCCTGGCCAGGCCTGATCCGGGGCACGGGCTCCGGCGGCGGGAGCGGCGCCGTCACCGCCTACCCTTGTCCCATGACCAGCGGCAACCGGAGCGAAGCAGTGGACGTCCAGAAGAGCTACGAGGTACGCACCTACGGGTGCCAGATGAACGTCCACGACTCCGAACGCTTGTCGGGTCTGCTGGAGGACGCCGGATACGTGCGCGCCCCGCAGGGCTCCGACGGTGACGCGGACGTCGTGGTCTTCAACACCTGCGCGGTGCGCGAGAACGCCGACAACAAGCTCTACGGCAACCTCGGCCGTCTGGCCCCCATGAAGACGAAGCGTCCCGGGATGCAGATCGCCGTCGGCGGCTGCCTCGCACAGAAGGACCGCGACACCATCGTGCGCCGGGCCCCCTGGGTGGACGTCGTCTTCGGTACGCACAACATCGGCAAGCTGCCGGTGCTCCTGGAGCGTGCCCGGGTCCAGGAGGAGGCTCAGGTCGAGATCGCCGAGTCCCTGGAGGCGTTCCCCTCGACGCTGCCCACCCGCCGGGAGTCCGCGTACGCCGCGTGGGTGTCGATCTCCGTGGGCTGCAACAACACCTGCACCTTCTGCATCGTCCCGGCACTGCGGGGCAAGGAGAAGGACCGCCGCACCGGCGACATCCTGGCCGAGATCGAGGCCCTCGTCGCGGAAGGCGTCAGCGAGATCACGCTGCTCGGCCAGAACGTCAACGCCTACGGTTCCGACATCGGCGACCGGGAGGCCTTCTCCAAGCTGCTCCGGGCGTGCGGCACGATCGAGGGCCTGGAGCGCGTCCGTTTCACCTCACCCCACCCACGCGACTTCACCGACGACGTGATCGCGGCGATGGCCGAGACGCCGAACGTGATGCCCCAGCTGCACATGCCGATGCAGTCCGGCTCGGACACGATCCTCAAGGCCATGCGCCGCTCGTACCGGCAGGAGCGCTTCCTCGGCATCATCGAGAAGGTGCGCGCGGCCATGCCGGACGCCGCCATCTCCACCGACATCATCGTCGGCTTCCCCGGGGAGACCGAGGAGGACTTCGAGCAGACGATGCACGCCGTGCGCGAGGCCCGCTTCGCGAACGCCTTCACCTTCCAGTACTCCAAGCGCCCCGGGACACCCGCCGCCGAGATGGAGGGGCAGATCCCCAAGGAGGTCGTCCAGGAGCGCTACATGCGCCTGTCCGCCCTCCAGGAGCAGATCTCCTGGGACGAGAACAAGAAGCAGGTCGGCCGCACCCTGGACGTCATGGTCGCGGAGGGCGAGGGCCGCAAGGACGGTGCCACGCACCGGCTCTCCGGCCGCGCGCCCGACAACCGCCTGGTCCACTTCACCAAGCCGTCCCAGGACGTCCGTCCCGGCGACGTCGTGACCGTCGAGATCAGCTACGCCGCCCCGCACCACCTGCTCGCCGAGGGCGCGCCCCTGGGCGTCCGGCGTACGCGGTCCGGAGACGCCTGGGCGAAGCGCAACGCGGCTCCCGCCGGCGGGCCCGCCGGAGTGATGCTCGGCCTGCCGGGCATCGGCGCCCCCGCCCCGCTGCCCGCGGCCGCCACTCCGGGATGCGGCTGCGACTGAGTACGCTGACCGGCATGCTTGTCGCCGCCGCCGTCTGCCCCTGCCCGCCGCTGCTGGTCCCCGAGGTGGCCGCGGGAGCCGGGCCCGAGCTCGACGCCGCGAGGAACGCGTGCCTCGACGCACTGGGCGTGCTCGCCGCCGCGAAACCGGATCTGCTGATCGTGGCCGGGCCCGCGGAGCCGGACGAACGAGGTCCGTACCCCGCCGGCTCGGCCGGCTCCTTCGCCGGGTTCGGCGTCGGTCTGACGGTGCGGCTGGGTGAGTCGCCCGCCGGATCCCCCGTACCGCGACGTCCGCTCCCGGCGTCGCTCGGCGTCGGCGCCTGGCTGCTCGAGCAGGCCCGCTGCGGCGGCGCCCCGGTCGAGGGGATCGGTGTGGAGGAGCGGCTCGCCACGGACGGCTGCCTGCGGGCCGGAGCGGACCTTGCGGTCAGGGCGGAGCGGGTGGCGCTGCTGGTCATGGGTGACGGCAGTGCCTGCCGCACGGTCAAGGCGCCCGGCTATCTGGACGAGCGGGCGGCGGACTTCGACGCTGCTGCCGTCCGTGCGCTGGGCAGTGCGGACCTGGCGGCGCTAAGCGCCCTGGACCCCTCGCTCGCGTACGAGCTGAAGGCGGCAGGCCGGGCGCCCTGGCAGGTGCTCGCGGGGGCGGCCCGGGGAGCCGGTCTCGACGGGCAGTTGCTGTACGAGGACGCCCCGTACGGTGTCGGCTACGCCGTCGCAGCCTGGTCGTGATCCGCGTCCGGGTCCTCACCGGACATGACTGAGGGCCGTGGAGCGACTGCGCTCCACGGCCCTCAGTTCCGCCGGGACCCGGGTCAGGATGCGGGCGGCGGAGGCGGCGTGCCGCCCTCGTTCTTGTGGCCCAGGCGGTCGACCGCGTCCTTGGCCTTCTGTGTGCCTGTCACGATCTTGTCGCTGTACTTGCCCTTGGTCCTTTGGTCGACCGTGCGGGCGGCCTTGTCGAGGCCTTGGTCGATCTTGCCCCCGTGCTGCTGCGCGAGGTCGCCGACCTTCTCCTTGGCCGGGGCCAGCTTGGCCTTCAGGTTGTCCAGGAAACCCATGGGTCACCTTCCGTGCTGGGGGACTGTGGTCTCATTTTACTCGTCTGTGCGCAATCACGCGTCACTCGCCGTGTCCGTCCGCGCGGGGCTGTGGCGGGGGATCCCGCCGGACGGAGCGGTGGGTCCCCGCCGGATCGACGGCGCGGTCGCTCACTCTCCGCCGTTCGGGACGTGTCCGGAAGTTTGGGAGACTGTCCCCGTGAGAAGACCAGCTCCCACCCCCCGCGTCATCACCGTCGTCGGTCCCACCGCTGCCGGAAAGTCCGATCTGGGAGTCTTCCTCGCCCAGCGACTCGGTGGCGAGGTGGTCAACGCCGACTCCATGCAGCTCTACCGGGGCATGGACATCGGCACCGCGAAGCTGACTCCTCCGGAGCGCGCCGGCGTACCCCACCACCTGCTGGACATCTGGGACGTCACCGAGGCCGCCAGCGTCGCCGAGTACCAACGGCTCGCCCGGACCGAGATCGACCGACTGCTGGCCGAAGGGCGAACTCCCGTCCTCGTGGGCGGTTCCGGCCTCTATGTGAAGGGCGCGATCGACGCCCTCGAATTCCCGGGGACGGACCCGGACGTCCGCGCACGCCTCGAACGGGAGCTGACGGAGCGCGGCTCCGGTGCCCTGCACGCACGGCTCGCGACGGCGGACCCCGAGGCCGCCCGCGCCATCCTGGCGAGCAACGGGCGCCGTATCGTCCGCGCGCTGGAGGTCATCGAGATCACGGGCAAGCCCTTCACGGCCAACCTCCCGGGCGACGAAGCGGTCTACGACGCCCTTCAGATCGGGGTCGACGTCGAGCGCCCGGAACTCGACGAACGGATCCGTACCCGCGTGGACCGGATGTGGGAGGCCGGGCTCGTCGACGAGGTGCGCGCCCTCGAGGCCCGCGGGCTGCGGGAGGGGCGCACCGCCTCGCGTGCCCTCGGCTACCAGCAGGTGCTGGCGGCGCTGGCGGGGGAGTGCACCGAGGACGAGGCGCGCATCGAGACGGTACGCGCCACCAAACGCTTCGCGCGTCGCCAGGACTCCTGGTTCCGGCGCGACCCGCGCGTCCGGTGGCTGAGCGGTGCGGAGGAACGGTGCGGGGAACTCCCGCACCGGGCGCTGGCGTTGGTCGAACGGGCGGTCACAGCCTGATCACGTGATGGCATCGGGACGCTCCGCCCGTCATTTCGGCGGCCGGTGCCGTGCCATCATCGAGCGACGATCGACCAGTGGAGTCCGAGTTGGGAGGGCGCGTGGCGATGGAGGCCGGCCCTCGCGACACAGACCGGGACACACCGGAGACGCAGCACGAGGCAGGACGTCTGAGCCCTGACGGGCCGGACGAGCTCGAGGTGACCGCCGAGGTCGAGGTCGAGCTCCGCCCCGCCCGTCGCCTGCGGATCTGGCAGCTCGCGCCGATCGTGGTGCTTGCGGCGGTGGGCTCCCTGATGTTCGCCTTCCCGCTCGCCTTCGAGTTCGGGGGCGGTGGCGCCGTGGTGGCGATGCTGGGACTTCTCATCAGCTGCTGCGCCGCGGGCTGGGGCATGATGGCCGCCCGCCGGGTGGGCCACACCTGGCCCGGTCTGCCGAGCAGCGGCCCGGGCGAACGCCCCGACTGGCGTGTGGTCGCGCTCTACGTGGCCGCGTGCGCCGTGCTGGTGGCACTGGCCGTCTGGCGCGTGGCCCGCCTCCGCTGACACGCGCGGGGCACGCACCGTGGCCCCGGCCCGGCGGACCGGCGGCACGGCCTCGTACAGTTGATCCGTGAGCACTGCGCAGATCACCTTCCTCAAGGGCCACGGCACCGAGAACGACTTCGTGATCGTTCCTGATCCGGACAACGCCCTCGACCTGCCGGTTTCCGCCGTCGCCCTGCTCTGCGACCGCCGGGCGGGCATCGGCGGGGACGGACTGCTGCACGTCGTACGGTCCTCGGCGCACCCCGACGCCGAGGGCATGGCGGCCGAGGCCGAATGGTTCATGGACTACCGCAACGCCGACGGATCGGTCGCCGAGATGTGCGGCAACGGGGTGCGTGTCTTCGCGCACTATCTGCAGCGTGCCGGGTTCGTCACCGAGGGAGATCTGGCCGTCGCGACCCGGGGCGGGGTCAAGCGGGTGCACCTCGCCGAGGACGGCGACATCACGGTCGCCATGGGGCGGGCGGTTCTGCCCGGCGCCGGCGTCACGGTCACCGTGGACGGCCGCAGCTGGGACGCCCGGAACGTGAACATGGGCAATCCGCACGCCGTCGCGTTCGTCGAGGACCTGGACCACGCCGGAGACCTGTTCTCCGTACCGCCGTTCAGCCCGCAGTCCGTCTACCCGGACGGGGTCAACATCGAGTTCGTCGCGGACCGGGGCCCGAGGCACGTCGCGATGCGCGTCCACGAGCGCGGCTCCGGCGAGACACGCTCCTGCGGGACGGGCGCCTGTGCCGTGGCCGTCGCCACCGCACGCAGGGACGGTGTGGACCCGGCGCTGACCGGGGCGCCGGTCACCTACACGGTGGACCTCCCCGGGGGCACCCTGGTGATCACCGAACACCCCGACGGCGGGGTCGACATGACGGGGCCCGCGGTCATCGTCGCCGAGGGTGTGATCGACTCCGCGTGGATCGAAACGATGATCGGTTAGAGCTTCGCTCGAATGGGTGATCCGTTTCACGCTGGGCGAGAGCGGGACTGCGCCACGCGGTGGGGTCGATAGCATCAAGCACCGGCCCGGGGGTGTACCCGCACCCCTTCCCCGCCGGTCGACGTCGCCGGAGGTGCCCCATGAGCGCAGAGGCCGCCAATCCAGGTGCTCCCCTTCGCAAGCGCGGTCGCGCGCGGATCGATCTGCGCAGACTGAGCCGTGTCGCCCTGCTCGGGCCGGTCTCCCGTGACCGGCTTCCCGATGCCATCGGGCACGTGGCGGAGGCGCACCGCGCGCACTGTCCGGACGCCGATCTGACCGTTCTCAGCAAGGCGTACGTCCTCGCCGAGTCCTCTCATCGCGGCCAGATGCGCAAGAGCGGTGAGCCGTACATCACCCATCCGCTCGCGGTCACCCTGATTCTCGCCGAGCTCGGCGCGGGGACGACGACCCTGACGGCCTCCCTGCTCCACGACACGGTCGAGGACACCGAGGTGACGCTCGATCAGGTGCGGGAGGAGTTCGGCGACGAGGTCTGCTATCTGGTCGACGGCGTCACCAAGCTCGAGAAGGTCGACTACGGAGCCGCCGCCGAGCCCGAGACCTTCCGCAAGATGCTCGTCGCGACCGGGAACGACGTCCGCGTCATGTCGATCAAGCTGGCCGACCGGCTGCACAACATGAGGACCCTAGGGGTCATGCGCCCCGAGAAACAGGCCAGGATCGCCAAGGTCACCCGCGACGTACTCATCCCGCTCGCCGAACGCCTCGGCGTCCAGGCGCTCAAGACGGAGCTCGAGGACCTCGTCTTCGCGATCCTGCACCCGGAGGAGTACGAACGCACCCGGGCCCTGATCTCCGCCTGGGACGATGCGCAGGACCCGCTCACGGAGATCGCCGACAGCGTCAGGTCGACCCTGCGGGAAGCCGGTATCAGCGCCGAAGTGCTCATCAGACCACGTCACTTCTTCTCGGTGCACCGGGTGAGGGTCAAACGGGGCGAGATGCGGGGCACCGACTTCGGACGGCTGCTGGTGCTGGTCGGCGAGGACGCCGACTGCTACGCGGTCCTGGGTGAACTGCACACCTGTTTCACCCCGGTGATCTCCGAGTTCAAGGACTTCATCGCCGCTCCCAAGTTCAACCTCTACCAGTCGCTGCACACGGCGGTCGTCGGCCCCGAGGGCGCGGTCGCCGAGGTCCTCATCCGCACGCACCGCATGCACACGGTCGCCGAGGCGGGTGTCGTGGCGCTCGGCAATCCCTACGCCCAGGACGGCACGGCCGCCGCGCACCAGGCCGAGCCCGCCGACGGCGAACGCGCCGACCCGACCAGGCCCGGCTGGCTCTCCCGCCTCCTGGACTGGCAGGAATCCGCGACGGACTCCGACACGTTCTGGGCCACGCTCCGCGCGGACCTCGCACAGGACCGGGAGATCACGGTCTTCCGCACCGACGGCGGGACGCTCGGGCTGCCTGCGGGCGCCAGCTGCGTCGACGCCGCCTACGCACAGTACGGCGACGAGGCGCACGGGTGCATCGGAGCCCGCGTCAACGGCCGGCTGGCCACGCTCGGTACCGCACTGAACGACGGCGACACCGTGCAGTTGCTGCTGGCCCAGGACGCCTCGTCCGGCCCCTCCCCGGAGTGGCTCGACCACGCGCGCACCCCTACCGCCCGGATCGCGATCACCGCGTGGCTCGACGCCCATCCCGACGGCGGGCAAGGGGCCCACAAGAGCCGGCCCGACGCGCCGAGGCCGCCGGCCCACCCCGCCGACGACGCTCCGAGCAGCCGGTCCGCGGCCGCCGGCCGGGCTCCCTCCGTGGCCGTCGGAACACCCGGCGCGCCGGTACGTCTCGCCGGCTGCTGCACCCCCGTCCCGCCCGACCGCATCACCGGATTCACGGTGCGCGGCGGGGCCGTCACCGTGCACCGCGACGAGTGCCCGGCGGTGGCCCGCATGCGGGCCGTCGGCCGGACGGCCGTCGAGGCCCGCTGGGACGACCCGGACGACAGGAGCGGCACCGCCGACTACCGGGTCACGCTCGTCGCGGAGTCGTTCGGACGGCCCAGGCTCCTCGCCGATCTCACCGAGGCCATCGCCACCGCGGAGGCGGCCATCGTGTCGGCGACCGTCGAACCGCCCAGTGAGCAGCGCGTACGCCACACCTACACACTGCAACTGCCGGACGCGGCAGCCCTGCCGGGCCTCATGCGGGCCATGCGCGACGTGCCCGGCGTGTACGACGTGAGCCGCGCCCAGCAGCCCGCCGCCACGGGCTGAGCCCTGTCCCGGTCCTCTCCTTGCCGCTTCCCGGCGGCCCCGTTCGGGTGGTGCGGCGCGCGCCACCCCCGTGCGGGGCGTGCGCGCTGGTAGCCGTAGTCCATGCCGCTCACCTCCCGCCGACTGCGAGCCGCTCTGCTGGCCACCGCGTCGGTCACCCTCGTCGCCGCCACTCTGCCCGCACCCGAGCCGCTGGGCATCGGCGACCGCCTGTTCCCGCACCTCGGCAATCCCGGCTACGACGTCCTCTCGTACGACATCTCGCTCACCTACAAGGGCAGCAACGACAAGCCCCTCGACGCCGTCACCACGATCGACGCGCGGACCACCGAACCGCTGGAACGCATCAATCTCGACTTCGCCCGGGGCGCCGTCCGCTCCGTCGAAGTCAACGGGCGGAACTGGGAGTTCGCCACCGCGGGTGAGGACCTGGTCGTCGACGCGCCGTCCCGCATCCCGGCGGGCACCCCCGTGCGGGTCACCGTCCGGCACACGAGCGACCCCTCCGGGGACCAGGCCGACGGGGGCTGGGTCCGGACCGCCGACGGCCTCGCGATGGCCAACCAGGCCGATGCCGCGCACCGGGTCTTCCCCGGAAACGACCACCCGGCCGACAAGGCGTACTTCACCTTCCGGGTGACCGCGCCGAAGGACCTCACGGTCGTGGCGGGCGGCCTCCCCGCGGGAAAACGGGACCACGCGGGCGCGACCACCTGGACCTACCGCACCGAGCACCCGATGGCGACGGAACTCGCCCAGGTGTCCATCGGGCGCTCCGCCGTCCTGCACCGCACCGGACCGGGCGGACTGCCGGTCCGGGACGTGGTGCCCGCGGCCGACCGCGAGAAGCTCGGGCCCTGGCTCAAGAAGACTCCGGCGCAGCTGGCGTGGATGGAGGAGCAGGTCGGCCCGTATCCGTTCGAGACGTACGGACTCCTGGTCGCGGACACCGAGACGGGCTTCGAGCTGGAGACCCAGACCCTCTCGCTCTTCGAACGCTCCCTGTTCACCGGGACCGGATATCCCGAGTGGTACGTCGACTCGATCATGGTCCACGAGCTCGCCCACCAGTGGTTCGGCAACAGCGTCTCCCCGCGGTCCTGGTCCGATCTGTGGCTCAACGAGGGCCACGCGACCTGGTACGAGGCCCGCTACGCCGAGGAGCACGCGCAGAAGCCGATGGAGCGGCGCATGCGTGAGGCCTACGCCCGCTCCGACGCCTGGCGCGCCGCGGGCGGGCCGCCCGCCCGCCCCGACGTCCCCACGCCCGACCACAAGATCAGCCTGTTCCGCCCCGTCGTGTACGACGGGAGCGCACTCATCCTGTACGCCCTGCGCGAGGAGATCGGCGAGGCCGCGTTCGACCGCCTGGAGCGGACCTGGGTGCGTGCCCACCGGGACGGATCGGCGACCACCCGGCAGTTCACGTCCCTGGCCTCCCGTATCGCCGGGCGGGACCTGACGGACTTCTTCGAAGGGTGGCTGTACGGCACGAAGACCCCGCCGATGCCGGGACACCCGGAGTGGCGAAGCGGGACGACCCGCGACGCCGCAGGCGGGAAGAGTCCCGCGGCTGCACGGAAACCCTGGTGACGAGCCGGGCGGGGACATGCCACCATCGACGCGTCGGTGCGGCGGCCGGCCGGAGAATCGCTTCGTGGGAATCTTCCGGCTGTGTCACGCGTTGTGACTGACGAATCAGACTTCTACCGACGTAAGGATCCAATGACCTCCTCTTCCTCCCTTCCCCAGGACGCGCAGGACGCGCGGAGCGCCACGGAAGCCACCTCCGAGAGCCTCAATGAGAGCCTTCGGGCCGACGCCCTGATGGAAGAGGACGTCGCCTGGAGCCACGAGATCGACGGAGAGCGGGACGGCGAACAGCTCGACCGTTCCGAGCGCGCGGCGCTGCGCCGTGTGGCGGGTCTCTCCACCGAGCTCGAAGACGTCACCGAGGTCGAGTACCGGCAGTTGCGCCTCGAACGCGTGGTGCTCGTCGGTGTCTGGACATCGGGGACCGTCCACGACGCGGAGATCTCCCTCGCGGAGCTCGCCGCCCTCGCCGAGACGGCGGGCGCCCAGGTGCTCGACGCCGTGTTCCAGCGGCGCGACAAGCCGGACCCGGCCACCTACATCGGCTCCGGCAAGGCGCTGGAGCTGCGCGACATCGTTCTCGAATCCGGCGCCGACACCGTCGTCTGTGACGGTGAGCTCAGCCCCGGCCAGCTGATCCATCTGGAAGACGTCGTCAAGGTCAAGGTGGTCGACAGGACCGCCCTGATCCTCGACATCTTCGCCCAGCACGCCAAGTCCCGGGAGGGCAAGGCACAGGTGTCGCTGGCGCAGATGCAGTACATGCTCCCGCGCCTGCGCGGCTGGGGGCAGTCGCTGTCCCGTCAGATGGGCGGCGGCGGTTCCAGCGGCGGTGGCGGCATGGCCACCCGTGGTCCCGGTGAGACCAAGATCGAGACGGACCGTCGACGGATCCGCGAGAAGATGGCGAAGATGCGCCGGGAGATCGCGGAGATGAAGACCGGCCGTGAGATCAAGCGGCAGGAGCGCAGGCGCAACAAGGTGCCCTCGGTGGCGATCGCCGGATACACCAACGCGGGCAAGTCCTCGCTGCTCAACCGGCTGACCGGCGCGGGCGTCCTCGTGGAGAACTCCCTGTTCGCGACCCTCGACCCGACCGTGCGCCGGGCCGAGACGCCGAGTGGCCGTATCTACACCCTGGCCGACACCGTGGGCTTCGTGCGGCACCTGCCCCACCACCTGGTCGAGGCCTTCCGCTCCACCATGGAGGAGGTCGGAGAGTCCGACCTGATCCTGCACGTGGTGGACGGCTCCCACCCGGTGCCCGAGGAGCAGCTCGCCGCCGTGCGCCAGGTGATCCGGGAAGTCGGCGCGGTCGACGTACCCGAGGTCGTCGTGATCAACAAGGCGGACGCGGCGGACCCGCTCGTGCTGCAGCGCCTGCTGCGCACCGAGAAGCACGCGATCGCGGTGTCGGCACGGACCGGCGCCGGTATCGACGAGCTCCTCGCGCTCATCGACGCCGAGCTGCCGCGGCCGTCCGTGGAGATCGAAGCGCTCGTGCCGTACACCCAGGGCGGTCTCGTCTCCCGGGTGCACGCCGAGGGTGAGGTGATCTCCGAGGAGCACACGGCGGAGGGCACACTGCTCAAGGCGCGGGTGCACGAGGAGCTCGGATCGGACCTCGCGGTCTTCGCTCCGGTGCCGCACTGACGCGGTGAACGCGGTGCCGCACTGACGCGGTGAAAACGCACAGGAGGCCGGGTCCCCCTTCCCGCGGGGGGCCCGGCCTCCTGCGTGCGGTCCCTACTGTCCCGCGTACTTCTTGCTCACGGACTTGTAGACGCCCTCGGCCTCCTTGCCCAGGCGGGGGCCGGCCAGCCAGCCTGCCGTCACCGGGCCGATGGAGGTGTTGGAGACCAGAGCCGGCTTACCGTCCTGGCCCTTCGCGACCCAGCCGCCGCCGGAGGAACCGCCGGTCATCGTGCACCCGATGCGGTACATCGTGGGCTGCTGCTCGAAGACGGTCAGGCGGCCGGGCCGGTCCGCGCACCGGAGCGCCTTCTGGCCGTCGAACGGCGGGGCCGCCGGATAGCCGGTGGCCGTCATGCTGTCGATCTCAGGGACGGCCGGGGCGTTGAAGTCGACCGGAAGCGCCGAACCGACGGTCTCCTCCAGGGACTTGCCCGTCGAGCCCTTCTCCGGTGCGACCTGCAGCACCGCGAAGTCGTACGGTGCGCCCTGGCCACCGGTCGCGGCACCCTGGCTGATCCACTGATCGGAGGTCTGCGCCCACTGGCCCCACCACACACCGTAGGGAGCGATCTGCTCCTTGGACGCGTTCTCCAGCTCGGCCGTCGACATGCCGCTGTCGTTGTACGAGGGGACGAAGGCGATGTTGCGGTACCAGCCGCCGTTCTTGCCGGCGTGCACACAATGCCCGGCGGTCCACACCATGTTGGACTTGCCCGGGTGAGCCGGGTCCTGCACCACGGTCGCCGAGCAGACCATCGAGCCCTCGGGGCCGTCGAACAGGAGCTTTCCGGACTCCGGGGCGCTGCCGTGGTACGGCGTCTGGACGTCGGCGGCCTCGACCGGTGCGGGGGTCGGGTCCGTCACGCCCTCGTCGCCGGAGATGTCGGGGTCGACGGGGTTCTCCGGCGGCTTGTCGGCGTCACGCATCCGGTCGGGGTCCCAGAGGTCCTCGATGATCGGATTGACGTAGTCCTTGGCCTCACGCAGCCAGGTGTCCTTGTCCCAGTTCTTCCACTCGCCGTCCCGCCACTTGTCGAGATCGATCCCGTGCTCCTTGAGCCGGTCCTTGAGGTCGTCCGGGATGACGACCTTCCCGTCGGGGGACTGGCCGGTGGCACTGCTCGGCTCGGCGGCCGCGCCGTCCTCCTCCGGCCCGCAGGCGGTGGCGGTGAGGGTGAGGACAGCGGCGAGGGCGGCTGCGGCGAACACCCGGGGGGCCCGACGCAGGCTCCCCCCGAGGTGTGCGGTATCGGTCGGGCGCATGGGTCGCATCTGGGATCCCCCTGGGACTTCGTCACTGACTTCGTTACCGCACTGCGGACTCGGGGCGCGCTGCCCCGCCCTGTGGGCTGGGGGACGTCGCCCCGGAGCGCGGCTCCGTCCGTGGTGCGGCCCCTACTATGCCGGTGCCGTTGGGGACGGTGCGCGGCAGGGCCACGGTTCCGCCTGCGCAAGGATCTTCCGATTTACCCGTGATCTCCCGGGTTCCGCGTCGTTGGTACGTACGGGGAACACCCGGACGGCGTTCACCGGCGCGGTCGGTCCCCGGGGGACCGCACCGAGGTGCAACGCAACTGTTACCGCAGGAGGACCGAACAGCCGTGGCCGTGACCGATTCAGCTCCGGTGGCAACTTCCCCTGCGCACGAAGGGATCCTGCGGCGCCAGGCGCTACGGGAGTCCGCCGCCCGCACCTACGCGCGGTCCCTGCCGATCGTGCCCGTGCGCGCGCGGGGCATGACGATCGAGGGAGCCGACGGACGGCGCTACCTCGACTGTCTGTCAGGAGCCGGCACACTGGCCCTCGGCCACAACCACCCGGTGGTGCTCGAAGCCATCAGGAAGGTCATCGACTCCGGCGCACCCCTGCATGTGCTCGATCTCGCCACCCCGGTCAAGGACGCCTTCACCACCGAGCTGTTCGCCACCCTGCCCCGGGAGCTGGCCGACAACGCGCGGATCCAGTTCTGCGGTCCGGCGGGCACGGATGCCGTGGAGGCTGCGTTCAAGCTGGCCCGGGCGGCGAGCGGACGCAGCGAACTCCTGGCGTTCACCGGCGCGTACCACGGCATGACCGCCGGTGCCCTGGCCGCCTCCGGCGGCGCCACGGACGTACGGGTGACGCGACTGCCCTTCCCCCAGAACTACCGCTGCCCCTTCGGAGCCGGCGGGGAACGCGGCGCGGACATCGCCGCGCACTGGACCGAGTACCTCCTGGACGACCCCAAGGGCGGAGTACCCGCTCCGGCCGCCATGATCCTGGAGCCCGTCCAGGGCGAGGGCGGGGTGAATCCCGCCCCCGACGGCTGGATGCGCCGCATGCGGGAGATCACGCAGGAGCGTTCCATCGCCCTGATCGCGGACGAGGTACAGACCGGCGTCGGCAGGACCGGTACCTTCTGGGCGGTCGAACACAGCGGTATCGTGCCCGACGTGATGGTGCTCTCCAAAGCCATCGGCGGCTCGCTGCCCCTCGCGGTGATCGTCTACCGCTCCGAGCTCGATCTCTGGCCGCCCGGTGCCCACGCGGGCACCTTCCGGGGCAACCAGCTCGCCATGGCGGCCGGTGCCGCGACCCTGGCGTACGTACGCGAGAACGGGCTCGCCGAGCGCGCGGGGACGTTGGGCGCGCGCATGATCGCCAGGCTCCAGGCGCTGAGCGCGGACCATCCGAGCATCGGCGACGTCCGGGGCCGCGGTCTCATGATCGGCATCGAGCTCGTCGATCCCGGGGCCGAACCGCTGGACGTCACCGCCGAGAACGGCTCCGCCCCGCCGCCCGATCCCGAACTCGCCGCCGCGGTGCAGCAGGAATGCCTGCGCCGCGGCCTCATCGTCGAACTCGGCGGACGAAACAGCGCAGTGGTCCGACTGCTCCCTCCTCTCACTCTCACCGACGAACAGGCGACGGCGGTCGTCGATCGCCTCGCCGACGCACTGAGAGCGGCCGAGCGCTCTTCGTACCGCCGGGCCGCTGCCGGGCCGACCCGCTGATCCCGGACCCCCCAGCCGGACCCCCCAGAAGGAAGACCTCCGTGAACCCCACCCCCGCGCCCGAGGCAGACGGACCCCTGACCAGTCAGCAGCGAGGACACGACCTGCCGGAGGGCCAACTCGCCGTCGAGTCGACGACCGTGCCGCGCCAGAAGGCCGGCCCGCACGGAACCCCGGGTCCCGGGGCCGACACCGCCGCGGTCGCCGTCGCGGCTGACCGCCCCGGCCACGTCGAGCCGGATCCGCTGGACGATCCCGACCCGTTCAGGGCAGCGGACTCGGCCGGGACGGAGAATCTGCTGCGCTGCTGGACCAGGGAGAACGACCTGCCCCGTCCGTCTGGAAGCACACTGCGCATTCCGCTCCCCGAGAGCGGTACCGCCCTGATCGTCCAGGTGACCCACTGGTCCGCGACGGGCCTCCACCGCTTCGGGTCACCGGTCCTCGAGAACGCTCCCGTCGGCGCCCCGGGCGTCGACGCCGTCACCGTGGCCGCACTGCTGAGCCGTGAGTGCGAGCGGAACGCCGGGACCGACCTGGTGGCCAGGGTGGCCGACTCCGTACGGCACACGGCGACCTTCATCGCGGGCCGCCGCCGCACACCCACCTCGTCGCCCGAGGCCGACCTCTTCCTCACCGCCGAGCAGTCCCTCGTCCTGGGCCACCCCCTGCATCCCACACCGAAGAGCCGCGAAGGGCTCTCCGAATCCGAGACGCTGCTCTACTCACCCGAGCTGCGTGGTTCCTTCCCGCTCCACTGGATGGCCGTTGACCATTCCGTACTGGCCACCGAGTCCACATGGACGAAGGCCGGCAGGGCCATTTCCGCCGAGGCACTCCTCGCACCCCACGCCCAGGGGCTGAGTCTCCCGGAGGGAACCGCGGCGCTCCCGCTCCATCCCTGGCAGGCGGCGGAGGTCCTCCGCCGCCCCGAGGTCGTCTCCCTGTGCGAGAAGGGCCTCCTGCACGACCTCGGTCCCCACGGCCGGCGCTGGCATCCCACGTCCTCCGTCCGTACCGTGCACCGGCCCGGCTCCGACCTGATGCTGAAGCTGTCCCTGGGCGTACGCATCACCAACTCCCGCCGGGAGAACCTTCGCAAGGAGCTCCACCGCGGAGCCGAGGTCCACCGGCTGCTGCGCACCGGACTGGCGGAGCGGTGGCAGGCGGCGCACCCCGGCTTCGACATCGTCCGCGATCCCGCCTGGCTGGCCGTGGACCACCCGGACGGCAGTCCCGTGTCCGGGCTCGACGTGCTGCTCCGTCACAACCCGTTCGGACCGGCCGACGACGCGGTATGCATCGCCGGACTCACCGCTCTCCGTCCGTGGCCCGGCCGTCCGGGCACGCACTCGCGGCTCTCCGACACGATCTCCTCGCTGGCCGCCCGTACGGGCAGGACGACCGGAGCCGTGTGCGCCGAATGGTTCGTGCGCTACCTCGACCGCGTCGTCCTCCCCGTCCTCTGGCTCGACGCACACGCCGGCGTGGCCCTCGAGGCACACCAGCAGAACTCGATCGTGCTCCTCGACGCGGACGGCTGGCCCGTCGGCGGCAGGTACCGCGACAACCAGGGTTACTACTTCCGGGAATCCCACCGGTCCGCGCTCGAGCGCCGGCTCCCGGGCATCGGCGCCGTCAGCGACACCTTCGTCTCCGACGCCGTCACGGACGAGCGGCTCGCCTACTACCTCGGCATCAACAACGTGTTCGGGCTGATCGGTGCCTTCGGCTCCCAGCGGCTCGCCGACGAGGAACTGCTCCTCGCCGCGTTCCGCCGCTTCCTCGAAGGCGCCGTCCCGCTGGGCTCCCCCCTGCCCGCCTACCTGCTGGAAACCGGCAAGCTCCGTTGCAAGGCCAACCTGCTGACCCGGATGCACGGCCTCGACGAACTCGTCGGGCCGGTCGACACGCAGTCCGTGTACGTCTCCGTCGCCAACCCGCTGCACGCCTGAGAGACACGACCGGCCGAACGCACGAAAGGGGAGCGTCACGGTGAGTCGATCCGATGCCGACACCGGGACCGGTGCCGTCCCGCCCGCCACCACCGGCACCGAGGACACTCTGGAACTGCGGCTCACAGAGGAACTTCTCGCCGTGCTCGGCGACGTCCCCGCGGCGACCGCCGCGGGGGCCGCCGCCTCCGCTCTCGTGGGCGACCCCGGCGCGTGGCTGCCGGTCACGACCCCCGCCGGTGTGTTCCAGCTCGTCGTGGTGGAAAGGGAACGCGATCTCTCGGTGATCAGCCGCTGGATGAACGACCCGGCGGTCGCCGCCTTCTGGGAGCTCGCCGGGCCGGATTCGGTCACCGACGACCACCTCCGCCGACAGTTGGCGGGCGACGGCCGAAGCATTCCGTGCCTCGGTGTCCTGGGCGGTACGCCCATGAGCTACTGGGAGATCTACCGGGCGGACCTGGACCCGCTGGCCCGTCACTACCCGGCGCGACCCCACGACATGGGGGTCCACCTCCTCATCGGTGGTGTGGGCAATCGGGGACGGGGTATCGGCACCGCGCTCCTCAGGGCGGTTGCCGACCTGGTCCTGGACAACCGTCCGCTCTGCGGCCGTGTGGTCGCCGAGCCGGACCTGCGCAACACGCCCTCCGTGTCCGCCTTTCTGGGCGCCGGCTTCCGCTTCTGTGCGGAAGTGGACCTTCCGGACAAGCGCGCCGCCCTGATGGTCCGCGACCGAGCCCACCGTGACCACCT
This sequence comes from Streptomyces sp. NPDC005752, assembly GCF_040630715.1. Taxonomy (NCBI): domain Bacteria; kingdom Bacillati; phylum Actinomycetota; class Actinomycetes; order Kitasatosporales; family Streptomycetaceae; genus Streptomyces; species Streptomyces sp. NPDC005752. The sequence goes on from NZ_JBEXYB010000033.1 coordinate 24,513, forward strand.
GTGAAGAACTCGCCGCACCGAACAGCCCGCTCGAAGCCCATCGGTCCCACCCGGAGGAGTCCACGTGCCGACATATCCTGCGAGCCACCATCCGGCGAAGCCCTCCGCGCCGCTCGACCGTCCGGAACTCGACCGGGTCGCATGGGACCGGGCCGCGGTGAGGCTCCTCGCCAAGATGCTCGGTGAGTTCGCCTACGAGGAGATCATCGAGCCGACGCTCCGGACGGACAGCGGCGCCGGGCGGACCGGTGACTACACGGTGCCGCTCGACGACGGCGCGAACCTGAGCTTCCACGCCAGGCGGGGTGTCTACGGCAGTTGGCGCGTCGACGCGGCGACGATCCGCGAGGGCAGCGCCACAGGTGCCGAGGGCATCCCCTTTCGCGACCCCCTGCTGTTCCTCGTCCGAGGCAGCGGGCTCCTCGGGCTCGACGGGGCCACGCTCGCCCACCTCATCCGAGAACTCACCGCCACACTCGCGGCCGACGTTCGCCTCGACCGCACCGCGCTCCGTGCGCCGCAGCTCGCCGAACTCCCTTACGCCGAGCTCGAAGGACACCAGACCGGGCATCCCTGGCTCGTGGCGAACAAGGGCCGCCTCGGCTTCTCCGCCGCGGACGCCGCCCGCTTCACACCGGAGGCCCGAACGGCCGCCGTACTGCCCTGGATCGCCGTCAGCTCCCGCATAGCCGGTTACCGGGGAGTGGGGCACCTCACCACCCCCGATGCCCTCTACGACCAGGAACTGGACCCACGCGTCCGCGAGTCGTTCGCCGCGACCCTGCGCGTACGGGCCCTGGATCCCGCGGACTATCTGTTCCTTCCCGTGCATCCCTGGCAGTGGGACGAGTGGATCACCCCCCTCTTCGCCCCCGCGATCGCGGACGGCGACATCGTGCTTCTGCACCCCGATGACGACCTGCGGCTGCCGCAGCAGTCCATCCGCACCTTCACCAATGTGGGGCGGCCCGACCGGCACACGGTCAAACTCCCCCTGTCGATCCTCAACACCCTCGTCTGGCGTGGCCTGCCCACCGAGCGCACGCTCGCCGCCCCAGCCGTCACCGCATGGGTCCAGGGGCTGTGCGACGGCGATCCGTTCCTCCGTGACACCTGTGGCGTCGTCCTGCTCGGCGAGGTCGCCTCGGTGGCCGTCGAGCACCCGCTCTACGACCGCCTCCCGGAGTCGCCGTACCAGTTCAAGGAGATCCTCGGAGCGATCTGGCGGGAGCCCCTCCAGCCGCGGCTCGCACCCGGGGAACGCGCCCGCACACTGGCCTCCCTGCTGCACACGGACCCCGAGGGCCGCTCGTTCACCGCAGAACTCGTCGCCCGCTCGGGTCTGGCCCCCGTCGCCTGGCTGACCCGGCTCTTCGGCGCCCTGCTGCCCCCGCTGCTGCACTTCCTCTACCGCTACGGCACGGTGTTCTCCCCGCACGGCGAGAACGCCATCGTCGTCTTCGACGATCACGACGTGCCGGTACGCCTCGCGATCAAGGACTTCGTCGACGACGTGAACGTCAGCGGCCGGCCGCTGCCCGAGCACGACACGATGCCTGCGGACGTCCGGAGCGTCCTGCTGACGGAGGATCCCGCCTTCCTCACCCAGTTCATCCACTCGGGGCTCTTCGTGGGTGTCTTCCGCTACCTCTCCCCGCTCTGCGAGGAGCAACTGGATGTGCCGGAGAGTGAATTCTGGTCACTCGTCCGTGCCGAGATCCTGAGGCACCACGCCCGCTTCCCCGACCTCAAGGAGCGGTTCGAGATCTTCGACATGCTGACGCCGACGATCGCGCGCCTGTGTCTCAACCGCAACCGTCTGCATCTGGACGGCTACCGCGACCGGTCGCAGCGCCCGCACGCCGCCGTCCACGGCACTGTCCCCAACCCGCTCCACCCCTCCGCGTGAGGCCGGGAGCGATCGGTGTTGTCGGTGGGGCGCCGTAGGGTGGACGCGCTATGACGAAGCCATCTCTCCCCGACCTCCTCCACGCCGCCGTCGCCGCCGTCGGCGGCACGGAACGGCCCGGCCAGGTATCCATGGCCGAGGCCGTCGCCGAGGCCGTCGACGACAACGCCCACCTGCTCGTGCAGGCCGGCACCGGCACGGGCAAGTCCCTGGGCTATCTGGTGCCGGCGCTGGCCCACGGCGAGCGGGTCGTGGTGGCCACCGCGACGCTGGCCCTCCAGCGCCAACTGGTGGAGCGGGACCTTCCGCGCACGGTCGACGCGCTGCACCCGCTGCTGCGCCGTCGGCCGCAGTTCGCCATGCTCAAGGGCCGCTCGAACTACCTCTGTCTCCACCGGCTCCACGAGGGTGCGCCGCAGGACGAGGAGGAGGGGCTCTTCGACCAGTTCGAGGCGGCCGCGCCGTCGAGCAAGCTGGGTCAGGACCTGCTGCGCCTGCGCGACTGGTCGGACGAGACGGAGACCGGCGACCGGGACGACCTGACACCCGGTGTCTCGGACCGTGCCTGGTCGCAGATCTCCGTCTCCTCGCGTGAGTGCCTCGGTGCGACGAAGTGCGCGTACGGCGCGGAATGCTTCGCGGAGGCGGCCCGGGAGCGGGCCAAGCTCGCCGATGTCGTCGTCACCAACCACGCCCTGCTCGCGATCGACGCGATCGAAGGCGCCCCGGTGCTCCCCAAGCACGAGGTGCTCATCGTCGACGAGGCCCATGAGCTGGTCTCCCGGGTCACCGGGGTGGCCACGGGCGAGCTGACCCCCGGCCAGGTGAACCGAGCGGTTCGCCGTGCGGCGAAGCTGGTCAACGAGAAGGCGGCCGACGCCCTGCTGACCGCGTCGGAAGGGTTCGAGCGTGTCATGGAGCTGGCGCTTCCCGGGCGCCTCGAAGAGGTGCCGGAAGACCTGGGTTACGCGCTGATGGCGCTGCGCGACGCCGCGCGTACGGTGATCTCCGCCCTCGGCGGTACCCGGGACAAGTCCGTCCAGGACGAGGACGCGGTGCGCAAGCAGGCCATGGCGTCCGTCGAGTCCATCCACAGTGTCGCGGAGCGCATCACACAGGGCTCCGAGTACGACGTCGTCTGGTACGAGCGTCACGACCGCTTCGGGGCTTCGGTCCGGATCGCGCCGCTCTCCGTTTCCGGGCTGCTGCGCGAGAAACTGTTCGCCGAGCGGTCGGTTGTGCTGACCTCGGCCACGCTCAAGCTCGGCGGCGACTTCAACGGGGTGGGTGCGTCGCTGGGACTCGCGCCCGAGGGCATGGCGGGCGACGACGTCCCGCAGTGGAAGGGCCTCGACGTCGGCTCGCCCTTCGACTACCCGAAACAGGGCATTCTGTATGTCGCCCGGCACCTGGCCACGCCGGGCAGGGAGGGCTCCCGTACCGACATGCTCGCCGAGCTCGCCGAGCTGGTGGAGGCTGCGGGCGGTCGCACCCTGGGGCTCTTCTCCTCCATGCGGGCGGCCCAGGCGGCGGCCGAGGAGCTGCGCGGCCGTCAGGACAAGCCGATCCTGCTGCAGGGAGAGGAGACCCTGGGCGAGCTGATCAAGAACTTCGCGGCCGACCCGGAGACCTGTCTGTTCGGGACGCTGTCCCTGTGGCAGGGCGTGGACGTGCCCGGCACGAGCTGTCAGCTCGTGGTCATGGACCGGATTCCCTTCCCCCGGCCGGACGACCCGCTGATGAGCGCCCGCCAGAAGGCGGTCGAGGAAGCCGGGGGGAACGGGTTCATGGCGGTGGCGGCGACCCACGCGGCGCTGCTGATGGCGCAGGGCGCGGGCAGGCTCGTCAGGGCCATGGGTGACAAAGGTGTGGTCGCGGTGCTCGACCCCCGACTGGCCAACGCCCGGTACGGGAGCTATCTCCGCGCCTCCCTGCCGGACTTCTGGTACACCACCGACCGCAACCAGGCGCGGCGGTCACTCGCTGCCATCGACGCGGCGGCCAAGGCCGCGGAGTGAGGGGAAAGCGGGCCGCCGGAAACCCTCGGGCGGCCCGCCGCAGGGCCCGCCCGGCTCCGGGAAGGTCGATGGGCGCGTGACAGGGCCCCGGGACCGACGCAGAGGTCCCGAGGCCCTGCAAGGCGCCCGGCGGGGTTCAGACCCGCCGCAGCACCGCCACGACCTTGCCCAGGATCGTCGCCTCGTCACCGGGGATCGGCTGGTAGGCGGAGTTGTGCGGGAGCAGCCACACATGGCCGTCCTCGCGCTTGAAGCGCTTGACCGTCGCTTCGCCGTCCAGCATGGCCGCCACGATGTCGCCGTTCTCCGCGACGGGCTGGCGGCGCACCGTGACCCAGTCCCCGTCCATGATCGCCGCCTCGATCATCGAGTCACCGACGACCTTCAGCACGAAGAGCTCACCGTCTCCGACGAGCTGGCGGGGGAGCGGGAAGACGTCCTCGACGGACTCCTCGGCGAGGATCGGCCCGCCGGCGGCGATCCGGCCGACCAGCGGCACGTACGACGCTGCGGGCTTGCCGGTGGTGTCCGTCGGCTGTGAGGTGGGCTGGTCCGAGCCCCGGACCTCGTAGGCGCGGGGCCGGTGAGGGTCGCGGCGCAGGAAGCCCTTGCGCTCGAGGGCCATCAGCTGGTGGGCGACGGACGAGGTGCTGGACAGTCCCACCGCCTGACCGATCTCGCGCATCGACGGGGGATAACCGCGCCTCTGTACGGAATCCCGGATCACCTCGATCACGCGCCGCTGCCGGTCCGTGAGCCCCGAACTGTCCGCCCTGATTCCTGGGGGACGGCCGGGCAAGGAGCGTGCGGGTCGCGTGGGTTCCGGGCCCTCCGCGTTCATGACTGAGTCATTCATGGCATGCACCGGCTCAAGTCGGCCCTGGGAGCGGTGGTCCTGGGCAGTGATGGTGGCGCTGTCTGCGGTGGTGGTCACGTCGGCCCCTCTCGAATGGTCTCCCTGGTTAGGCAACGGTAGTAGCTTTCGAAAGGTTGCGCCAAACACACGTTCGAGTGAAAAACAAATAAAGGGCCGCCCCGGACCTGTCGAGGGGTGTATGTGCTTGAGCGGCAGGCCGGAAAGGAGCGGTGGATCCGGAGGATCACGCTAGCGTTCCGACGGTTCGCTTCCGGCTGCGGGGTGCGTCTCCGGCATGCCGTGAGGGAGGCCCGGGGGTCGTGCCCCGGGTCCGCCGCCGAGGGCCCCGCGGCCCGGAGGGCCGCGTGTTTCCCGTACCCTCGTGCCGGGCCGTAAGCTGCCCGCCGGCCCCCGCCGCAGCGCGACACGCGCGGAGGGTGAGAGTGGAGCAAAACCCTAGATGTAGTGGTTGCATTGCTCGTGCCGCCCATAAGTAGTGGTCCCCAGTCCAACGGGGTCGTGTTCATCGCCTATGCTTGCGAGTGTCCTCAGGGGCCCCGAACGGGGCACGGAGGGCCATTCAGTCGTGCTGTGAAGGAGGGTTCGGAGACATGCACTGCCCCTTCTGCAGGCACCCCGACAGCAGGGTCGTGGACAGCCGCACGACGGACGACGGGACGTCGATCCGGCGGCGTCGGCAGTGCCCCGACTGTTCCCGCCGCTTCACGACGGTGGAGACCTGCTCGCTGATGGTGGTCAAGCGTAGTGGCGTGACCGAACCCTTCAGCCGCACCAAGGTCATCTCGGGGGTACGCAAGGCGTGCCAGGGCCGCCCCGTCACGGAGGACGCCCTGGCGAAGCTCGGCCAGCGGGTCGAGGAGGCCGTGCGGGCCACGGGGAGTGCCGAGCTGACGACACACGACGTCGGTCTCGCCATACTCGGGCCCCTGCAGGAGCTCGACCTGGTCGCGTACCTGCGTTTCGCCTCCGTGTACCGGGCGTTCGACTCGCTCGAGGACTTCGAGACGGCCATCGCCGAGCTCCGTGAGCAGCGGCCCGGAGCGGAGCGGTGCGGGGGCGGCGAGACCCTCGAGGTCCCCGCGCCCGCCGCAGTCGCCGCTGATTGACCAATGAAGCCGGCCCCCCCCCGCAGGGCGGTGGAGGGCGGCACCAGACCTGTTCCGCGACGCCGAACGTGGCGTCCGGAGCATCAGACACACACTGTGCCCTGGGAAGAACTGGGCACTTCAGGGCGTTTTTGCCCACATATGGGAGGCGGCATGACAGAGACGGCGAGCGGCCCGGCACGAGGTTCCCGCACCAAGGGAGCCAAGTCGACTGCGACCAAGCAGGGCCTGCGCATCGAGCGCATCCACACGACTCCCGGCGTGCATCCGTACGACGAGGTCGCGTGGGAGAGCCGTGACGTCGTCATGACCAACTGGCGCGACGGCTCGATCAACTTCGAGCAGCGTGGCGTCGAGTTCCCCGGCTTCTGGTCGGTGAACGCGGTCAACATCGTCACCAGCAAGTACTTCCGGGGGGCCGTCGGCACGCCGCAGCGCGAGACAGGTCTGCGGCAGCTGATCGACCGGATCGTGAAGACGTACCGGAAGGCCGGCGAGGAACACGGTTACTTCGCCTCCCCCGCCGACGCCGAGATCTTCGAGCACGAGCTGGCCTACGCCCTCCTGCACCAGATCTTCAGCTTCAACTCTCCGGTCTGGTTCAACGTCGGAACGCCCCAGCCGCAGCAGGTCTCGGCCTGCTTCATCCTGGCCGTCGACGACTCCATGGAGTCGATTCTCGACTGGTACAAGGAAGAGGGCATGATCTTCAAGGGCGGCTCCGGCGCCGGCCTGAACCTGTCCCGCATCCGCTCCTCCAAGGAGCTGCTCTCCTCCGGCGGCAACGCCTCGGGCCCCGTCTCCTTCATGCGCGGCGCGGACGCCTCGGCGGGAACGATCAAGTCCGGTGGCGCCACCCGCCGCGCGGCCAAGATGGTCATCCTCGACGTCGACCACCCCGACATCGAGAACTTCATCGAGACCAAGGTGAAGGAAGAGGAGAAGATCCGCGCCCTGCGTGACGCGGGCTTCGACATGGACCTGGGCGGCGACGACATCACGTCCGTCCAGTACCAGAACGCCAACAACTCGGTCCGCGTGAACGACGAGTTCATGAAGGCCGTCGAGTCCGGCGGGAAGTTCGGACTGCGCGCCCGGATGACCGGTGACGTCATCGAGGAGGTGGAGGCCAAGTCCCTCTTCCGCAAGATGGCGGAAGCGGCCTGGGCCTGTGCCGACCCCGGCATCCAGTACGACGACACCATCAACCAGTGGCACACCTGCCCGGAGTCCGGCCGGATCAACGGCTCGAACCCGTGCAGCGAGTACATGCACCTGGACAACACCTCGTGCAACCTCGCCTCGCTGAACCTGATGAAGTTCCTCAAGGACGACGGCGAGGGGCACCAGTCCTTCGAGGTCGAGCGTTTCGCCAAGGTCGTCGAGCTCGTCATCACCGCGATGGACATCTCGATCTGCTTCGCGGACTTCCCGACGCAGAAGATCGGCGAGAACACCCGCGCCTACCGCCAGCTGGGCATCGGCTACGCCAACCTGGGCGCCCTGCTGATGGCCACCGGGCACGCGTACGACAGCGACGGCGGCCGTGCGCTCGCCGGCGCCATCACCTCGCTGATGACGGGCACGTCCTACCGGCGCTCCGCCGAGCTCGCCGCTGTCGTCGGTCCGTACGACGGCTACGCCCGCAACGCCGAGCCGCACCAGCGCGTCATGAAGCAGCACTCGGACGCCAACGCCGTGGCCGTCCACGTCGACGACCTGGACTCGCCGGTCTGGGCCGCCGCCACGGAGGCCTGGCAGGACGTGATCCGCCTCGGCGCGAAGAACGGCTTCCGCAACGCCCAGGCCTCGGTCATCGCCCCGACCGGCACCATCGGTCTCGCGATGTCCTGTGACACCACCGGCCTCGAGCCGGACCTCGCCCTGGTCAAGTTCAAGAAGCTCGTCGGCGGCGGCTCGATGCAGATCGTCAACGGCACGGTGCCACAGGCCCTGCGCCGTCTCGGCTACCAGCCGGAGCAGATCGAGGCGATCGTCGCCCACATCGCCGACAACGGCAACGTGATCGACGCCCCCGCGCTCAGGACCGAGCACTACGAGGTCTTCGACTGCGCCATGGGTGAGCGTTCCATCTCGGCCATGGGGCACGTCCGGATGATGGCGGCCATCCAGCCGTGGATCTCCGGCGCGCTGTCCAAGACGGTGAACCTGCCGGAAACGGCCACCGTCGAGGACGTCGAGGAGGTCTACTTCGAGGCGTGGAAGATGGGCGTCAAGGCGCTCGCGATCTACCGCGACAACTGCAAGGTGGGCCAGCCCCTCTCCGCGAAGACGAAGGAGAAGGAGAAGCAGGCGGTCACCGTCAAGGCCGAGGACACCATTCGCACGGCCGTCGAGAAGGTCGTCGAGTACCGCCCGGTCCGCAAGCGTCTGCCCAAGGGCCGTCCCGGCATCACCACCTCCTTCACGGTGGGAGGCGCCGAGGGCTACATGACCGCCAACTCCTACCCGGACGACGGTCTCGGCGAGGTCTTCCTGAAGATGTCCAAGCAGGGCTCCACCCTCGCGGGCATGATGGACGCCTTCTCCATCGCCGTCTCGGTCGGTCTGCAGTACGGCGTGCCGCTGGAGACCTACGTCTCCAAGTTCACCAACATGCGCTTCGAGCCGGCCGGCATGACGGACGACCCGGACGTACGGATGGCACAGTCGATCGTCGACTACATCTTCCGGCGCCTGGCACTCGACTTCCTGCCGTTCGAGACGCGGTCCGCGCTCGGCATCCACTCCGCCGAGGAGCGTCAGCGCCACCTCGACACCGGGTCGTACGAGCCCGCCTTCGGGAACGACGAGCTGGACGTGGAGAGCCTGGCCCAGTCCGCTCCCGTGGAGCCGCTGAAGGCCGTCGCGGCGCCCGAGAAGGGTGCCGCTGAGAAGCCGGCCCCCAGGACCGCGCACACCTCGGCCGAACTGGTCGAGATGCAGCTGGGCATCAGTGCGGACGCGCCGCTGTGCTTCTCGTGCGGCACGAAGATGCAGCGCGCCGGCTCCTGCTACATCTGCGAGGGCTGCGGCTCCACCAGCGGGTGCAGCTGACACGGGCGGAGCCGCACCGGACGTGACATCCGGTGCGGCCCGCACGGGTGGCTGACCAGCGGCTCGCGAAGGGGACCGGCCGTCGGCCGGTCCCCTTCGGCGTGCCGTCACGCCGTCGTGGTCAGGGGCTACTCGTCCAGCGGGCGGCGGTAGTGGAGCAGGACGACGCCGTTGCCGAAGGTGTGGGTGCCGGTGAGCCGGAGAGGCAACGGTGTCACCCCGGACGGCGAGAACAGCGGAGTGCCCCGGCCGAGAACGACCGGATGGACGTACAGCTCGAACTCGTCGATCAGGCCCAGGCGCATGAAGGTCGCGGCGAGATCGGCACCGCCCACCAGCATGTCCCCGCCCGGTTGCGCCTGCAGTGCGCGGATGTCCTCGACGACGACGTCGCGTACCACGGTGGTGTTCCAGCCCGCCCGGTCCAGGGTTCTGGAGAACACGAACTTCGGCATGTCCCGCCAGATGGCCGCGAATTCCGTCACCGAGGCCGGGCTCGACGGGGCACTGTCCGCGGTCGGCCAGAACCCGGCCATCATCTCGTAGGTGACACGGCCGTCCAGGAAAGCACCCACCGTGCTCATCCGCCGGTTGAAATGACCGTGCACCTCCTCGTCGACGAGGTGCCAGTCCAGCTCTCGGTCCGGTCCCTCGAAGAAGCCGTCGAGGGACACCGACATCATCAGGATGATCTTTCGCATGTGCCCTCGCGTGTGTTCTCGCGGTGGAGTGAGGGGCCGGCGCCCGTCGGGTCTCAGTCGGACCGGCTCCCCATCATCGTGGCGAACGAATCAGGATCGCCGTCGAATCCGCGGACGTCCCCCTTGAAACCCCAGGAACCCGAGGCGTCCCGGACGAATTCCGCAACCACCGCGGCGGTGGCGGCGGCCACCGCCGAGAAGTCGTCCTCCGCCAGATTCGTGTAGCCCTCGCGGATCTGCACGGCCGTGTGCTCTATCTGGCCGAAGGTCTTGTGGCCGTCGCGCTGCTGGATGGCCACTCCCACGACGACCCTGGAGTAGGCGTCCGACAACCGGTCCAGTTCGAGCGTCATGACCTCGTCGAAGCCGAACCCCTGTCCGGTCCGGCTGTCCCGGTTCAGTGTGATCGTCCCGTCCGGCGACCTGCTGTCGAAGTGCACGAGATAGGCGGGGCTGCCGTAGGGGGCGTCCGTCCCGTACGTCGCCGCGATGATGTCGAGGTCGTTGGCGGGCTCGCCGGTGGCGCTGGGGTCCCACTTGACCCTCACTTCGACCTTCTCGATGTCCTTGTTGGGAGTGCTCATCGGACGTGCCTCCTCGCTGCTGGACCGTCGGACCTCTTGCATCCTCAGATCATGTCCGTAACTGTCCGTGGATCCAACCGCGTTGGAAACGGACGTCACATTCGGGCCATGGTGTGGCCGGAGTTGTGCGCCGGCGGCGTCGGCAGGCTCCGCCCGCCGGGGAGCGTGACCCGCGCCACGCCGGGCGCCGTACGATGGCGCAGTGCTGGTCAAGTGGATTCGCTGCACCGTGGTGGACCGCCGCGGTTTCGAGCGGGGGCAGCGGAAGTGGGCGGGGCTGCTCGGTGAGCCGGGATTCCGTACCCAGAGCGGCGGGTGGAGCCGAGGGCGGCCCGACGTCGCCCACGTGTTCGCGTTCTGGGAGAACCGGGTCTTCTACGACTCCTTCATGGCCCGCGGGCACGACACGCTGGCCGCGGCGCAGTCCGGCATGTACAAGGACCTGAGTGTCAGCCTCTTCGAGTACCGCTTCGATGTGAAGACCGGTTTCGCGCCGGATTTCACCGACGCCGACGTGGTCAGGGTCGCGCACAGCCGGGTGTACGAGGACCGCGTCGACCACTTCGCTCTGATGCAGCAACGTGTGTGGAACCCCGCCATGGCCGGTTCCCCCGGCATGCTGCGCGGAGTCTTCGGAGAAGCGCCGGGACACGAGTTCCTGGTGCTGTCCATGTGGCAGTCGAGCGCCGAACGAGGCAAGTACCGGCCCGAGGGTGTCGCCCGGCTGTCGGCGCGGGCGGAGACCGAGAAGGACGTCGAATCGCTCACGGGGGACGTGGTGCAGCTCGAACCGTCGTGGACGGTCTGAGCGGCGCTCCTCCGGTCGTTTCCTTGGTCACATGCGCCCGATGGAGCCCGCACAGTTGCTCGATCGGGCCGGACGCCGTCTAGGGTCGGTACATGGCACGACCGCAACGCATCGTTCTCGTCCGCCACGGCGAGTCCGAGGGCAATGTCGACGACACGGTCTACGAACGCGAGCCCGACCACGCCCTCAGACTCACGGCGCGGGGCAGGCGTCAGGCGGCGGCAACGGGCTCCGAGATGCGTGGGACCTTCGGTGACGAGCGCGTCAGCGTCTACGTCTCGCCCTACCGGCGCACTCATGAGACGTTCAGGGCGTTCGGCCTCGAACCGGAGCACGTGCGCGTCAGGGAGGAGCCCCGGCTGCGCGAGCAGGACTGGGGCAACTGGCAGGACCGGGACGACGTCAGGCTGCAGAAGGCCTACCGGGACGCCTACGGGCACTTCTTCTACCGTTTCGCGCAGGGCGAGTCCGGTGCCGATGTGTACGACCGGGTCGACGCCTTCCTGGAGAGCCTCCACCGCAGCTTCGAGGCCCCTGACCACCCGCCGAACGTCCTGCTGGTCACACATGGCCTGACCATGAGGCTCTTCTGCATGCGCTGGTTCCACTGGTCGGTCGCGGAATTCGAGTCGCTGTCCAATCCCGGGAACGGGGAATCCAGAGTGCTGCTGCTCGGTGAGGACGGCCGCTACACGCTCGACCGGCCCTTCGAGCAGTGGCGCACCCCTGAACCGTACGGCGTCACCGGTGAGCCGTACGGCGTCACCGGATAGAGTGGCAGGGCGATGACCGCTGACTCTGCTACCGACCGCTTCGAACGCGCTCTGGCCAGCCTGCGTGGACTGTCCGTGGGGGATGCCCTCGGCTCCCAGTTCTTCGTCCCGGCCCATTACCCCCTGCTCAAGAGCCGCGACCTGCCGCCCGACGGCTGGCAGTGGACCGATGACACCGAGATGGCCTGCTCCGTGCTGTCCGTGCTGGCCGCCCAGGGGCGGATCGACCAGGACGCGCTCGCCCACTCCTTCGCCCACCACCACGACTTCGACCGGGGCTACGGGCCCGCGGTCAACCGGCTGCTCAGGCTGGTGAGAGAGGGCGGCGACTGGCGGGAGCTGGCATCCGCCCTCTTCCAGGGCCAGGGGTCCTGGGGCAACGGTTCGGCGATGCGCATCGCGCCGCTGGGCGCCTGGTACGCGGACGACCCGGAGCAGGCCACCCACCAGGCGGAGATCTCCTCGTACACCACCCATCAGCACCGCGAAGCCGTCGTCGGGTCCATGGCCGTCGCGGCGGCCGCCGCCCTCGTCGCCGCACCGGGAGGGCCGCCGACACCGGAGGACCTGATCGACGGCGTCGTCGCCCTCGTGCCGCGCAGCGCTGTCGGCGCAGGGCTGCGCAGGGCGCGCGACATGCTCGACTACCGGGACGCGGGGACGGTCGCGGCGGTTCTCGGCAACGGCCGGCGTACGAGTGCGCACGACACGGTCCCGTTCGCGCTCTGGTCCGCCGCGCGGAGCCTCGGCGACTTCGAGCAGGCCTTCTGGGCGACGGCGCAGGCGGGAGGCGACGTGGACACCACCTGCGCCATCGTCGGCGGAATCGTCGCCGCGGAGCCGGCCGGCGCCCCTCCCGCGGACTGGCTGGCCCGGACGGAGCAGCTGCCGGCCTGGGTCCCGCTCGCTCCGGTACGCGGCTGACATACCGCTGGACCCGCGGGCGTGGCTGACGTACAGCCGGGCCTGCGGGCGTGGCTGACGTGCAACCGGACCCGCGGGCCCTGCCCTGGTATCGGCAGCTTCACTGTCACGGTCCTGCCACAGCAGTGACCGCGACCGTCCGGACAGCCAGGACGGAACTTACCCTTTCGGCCACGACGCCCTCATCGATCTTGGTGGGCGTGCGCCTAGAGACGCCGGGGCCGTCGTGCCGCGATGTGGCCGTGCGAGCGGACCTCGGTGGGGGAGGGGTCCCAATGTCCGATCAGTCGTCCGATGCGTCCAGCAGGCCCGAGACACCGGCGGAGTCCCGTGACGCGGCGGGAACTACGTCAGGTTCAGTGCCCGAGCCGGTGAGCGAGGCGCCACCCGGAGGCGGCGGCCGGGCGAAGACCGCCGGGGAGCAGCCGGCTGCGGGCAAGGAGCTCGCACGGGCTTCCACCCCGCCGGTTCCACCGCAGAACGCCGGACCTGACGTGCCCAAGGTGCCCGCCTATCTCCAGGCCCCGCCCGGGGACGTCTGGCAGAAGCGGAGGCAGCAGCCGCCGCCGCCCGGTGTGCTCTCCCGGCTGCGGGCCGCGTCCCCGCCCGCGATCGGACCGGGCACACTCTGGTCGGCCTTCGCCACAGCGCTGCTCAGCGCCCTGCTGCTCGGCGACGGCCTCGGGCCCAACCTGCTGATCGTGGCCCTGCCCGCAGCCCTGGGGGCCTTCTTCGCCGCGCGCTCCGCCGGGCGCGGGCTGCGGCCCTGGACCGCAGTCTGGGCGGTGGGCGGCCTTGCGCTCCTGGCGGTCCCGGCGCTCCGGGCAGCAGGATGGCCGGTCTTCCTGGCAGTCGTCTCGGCCCTCGCCCTGGGCTCCCTCGCCCTGCACGGAAGCCGCAGCTGGCCGGGTGTGCTGCTCGGCTCGGTGGGGCTGTTCCCCTCGGCCGCGGCGGGAGTGCGCTGGGGGTGGCAGGGGGTGCGCGCCCGAGCGGACGACTCCCGGGGCCGGGTGCGCACCGTAGTGCGCAGCACTGCGGTGGCCGTGGTGCTGCTCGTCGTGTTCGGCGCGCTCTTCGCCTCGGCGGACGCGGCCTTCGCCGACCTGCTGGGCAGCCTCACCCCCGACGCGTCGGTCGGTGACAGCCCCTGGCGCGTCTTCCTCTTCGCACTCGGGCTCGTCGGAGCACTCGCCGCCGCGTACAGCGCCGCTGCGCCGGTGCGCTGGGACGGCATCACCATCCGGCCGGGCAAGGCCCGGAACAGGGCCGAGTGGGCGCTGCCGCTGATCGTGCTCAACCTGCTCTTCGCCGCCTTCATCACGCTCCAGCTCGTCGTCCTCCTCGGCGGGTACGACAAAGTGCTGGAGGAGACGGGGCTGACCCCCGCCGCATACGCCCGCCAGGGCTTCTGGCAACTCCTCTGGGCCACGGTGCTGACCCTGATCGTCATCGCACTCGCCCTGCGCTGGGCCCCTAGGGGCGGAGCGCACGACCGGACCCTGGTTCGGAGCGTCCTCGGTGTCCTGTGCGTCCTCACGCTCGTCGTCGTGGCCTCCGCGCTGCGTCGTATGGACCTCTACGTGGACGCCTTCGGTCTGACCCGGCTGCGGATCTCCGTGGCCGCTGCGGAGCTGTGGCTCGGAGTGGTGCTGGTCCTGATCCTCGCGGCCGGTGTCCTCGGAGCCAGACTGCTGCCGCGCGCGATCGCCGTGAGCGCTGCCGTCGGCGTGCTCGCCTTCGGACTGGTCTCGCCGGACGGACTGATCGCCGAACAGAGCGTCCAGCGGCACCGCAGTGACAGGCCGATCGACATCGAATACCTCAAGGGGCTTTCCGCGGACGCCGTACCGGCCCTGGACACGCTGCCCGAACCGCTGAGGTCCTGTGCCCTGGAGAACCTCGATCGCGATCTCACGGTCATGGACGCTCCGTGGTACGCCTCCAGCTGGGGCGAAGTCAGGGCCCGGGACATCCTGGAGAAGCATCCCGTACAGAACCACGGGACCGAGTGCTACCGCCAAGGCCAGGAAACCGGCGAGCGCGAGGGCTACGAGGAGGATGACTCCTACGATCCGTACTGAGCCCTCAACCGCACTGAGCCGGCCGGGCTGTCACCCGTGCTGAGGGGTGCCCCGTCGTGAAGCCGGCTTGCCCCTTGCCCGGCCGTGGTCGTGTGTACGTCGTGTGGGCCGCTTCCCCTTCGAGGGGAGGCGGCCCACACGGTTCCGTCCGTGTCTCTCCGCAGCACGTGCCGCCGGTCGATTCCTCACCCGCGCCGGCCCTGGACATCCCGAACACCTGTTGGGTCGACGGTGTTCGGGAACGCCGGCCGGTCGACACGAGGCCCGTGCCACGTGCCGTCCCCGACCTGACGTGGCAGGCGGCCGACGTACAACTGCAGTAGGCGCCGGGCGAGTTTGCTCCCGGCCGGGAGCGGAGTGCGGAAGCGGGCGGGACAGGGCTGTCACCCGCACAACCATGCCGGGGCCCGGTCAGGCCATGGGCGCGGTGGCTCCGCTTCGGGCGCCGAGCCGGCTCCCGCCGCGCACCGGCCCCGGGCGCTCCGGACGGGGTTGGGCGGTGCCGGACCGCAGGACGGTACCCCGGGGTGTTCTTGCCGTCCCCATCGGCGTAACCTGGCAGGCGCCATGCCGTACGAACCACCCACGCACACCGTCGAGCGCTCACTGCGCGCTACGTCCGGTGCCAGGACCGTCGCAGGTGTCGATGAGGTCGGACGCGGAGCGTGGGCCGGCCCCGTCACCGTGTGTGCGGCCGTCACCGGTCTCCGTAGACCCCCTGAGGGCCTGACCGACTCCAAGCTGATCAGCCCCAAGCGCCGGGCGGAACTCGCCCCCGTGCTCGAGAAGTGGGTCACGGCCTACGGACTGGGGCACGCGTCACCGCTGGAGATCGACGATCTCGGCATGACCGCTGCTCTTCGTCTTGCGGCCGTAAGGGCGCTCGAGGCGTTGCCGGTGCGGCCCGACGCCGTGATCCTCGACGGCAAGCACGATTACCTCGGACCGCCCTGGAACGTCCGCACCGTGATCAAGGGTGACCAGTCCTGCATCGCCGTCGCGGCGGCCTCGGTGATCGCCAAGGTCCGCCGGGACACGATGATGGGCGAACTGGGTGCGGACACGGGGCAGTACGCAGACTTCGCCTTCGGCGCGAACGCCGGTTATCCGTCGCCGGTGCACCGGGCCGCGCTGGAGGAGCGTGGACCTACGCCTCACCATCGCCTCAGCTGGGCCTACCTCGACGCGCTGCCCAAGTGGCAGCACCTGAAGAAGGTCCGGTTCTCCGCGGAGGCTGCGGCACTGGAAAGCGGGGGCCAGCTCGGCTTCGATTTCTGATCGCCCAGGCGTACCCACCCGCCGGCGTCTTCGCGTCGGCCGTGACAGACAACCATTCATGCCCTCTCATCCTCGAGGAGCCTCAGATTACCGAGAGCGCCCAGGGTCCCCGCGTCACTCCGGCCGCCGGCCGCACCGCGCCGACCCCCCGTCCCGTACCCGGTCCGCGTTCCGCGGCCACACCGCGCCCCGGAAGCCCGGGCCGCGGCCCCGCGCGGCCCGCACCCCCGGCGCCGCGCCCGCACACCACACCCAGCTCTCCCGCCGCATCGGTTCCCGCCGTGCGAAAGGTGCCCGAACAGGGTTCCACCGCACAGTTCCAGCTCATTCCGGCCTCGGCCGACGGCGCGATCGAGGCTGCCGAGGAGACCGTGGACCTCTTGCTCGACTCCGGCCGGGCACCTGGTGACATCCTGGTGCTCACCACCGGCGAACAGCACCCCTGGGCCGCGCACGAACTCTCCTTCGGAGAGACGACGTACTGGGCCCAGCACGACGCCGGTGACGACGTCTTCTTCGCACGCACGGCGAACGCGGCCCGCTGCGCCACCCGTTCAGTGGTCGTGGTCGCGGTGAACAGCGATCTCGACGACGCCGCTGTCCGTGCGCTGACGGGCGTACGGGAGCGCGCCGGCGCCCTGTTGATCGTGTGTGGGGACCCGGAGAAGATCAACTCGGCGCTCGGCGCCGGAGTCTGATCCACGTGTCCGTGGGCCCCGGGCGTCCGTGAGGACGCCCGGGGCCCATGTCCCGTTTCAGCGGGCTGCGCTTCGCCTCAGAGCCTCGGCCGCCCCGCCCCCGGTGCGCAGCGGAACGGGATCGTGGTCGGTGGAGGTGTCCGCGAGGGCCGAAGGCCTGGACAGCAGCGTCGGACTGCGGCCGCCCCTGCCTTCGCCGAGGACCTGCCAGCCTGCACGCGTCAGGGTGATATAGGCCCCGCACCGAAGGCCGTGCAGTGTGCAGGCGTCTCTCAGCCCCCACATCCACGCCCCGTCCTCCTCCGTCCAACGCTCGTCGCCGTCACGGCAGTAGAGCAGGACCGCGGTACGCACCGGGGTGCGGCGGCGCAGATCGTGCGGGATCACACGGCGCAGATGTGCGAGCAGGGCATTGCGGAACTCCCAGCCGTCCGTGGCGACGGTGGACCGCCGGGCGAAGGAGGCGCTGGCCGTGAGGCGTTCCTCATGGTCGAGGACGGCGATGACCGCGGTGGCGGGCGTCGGGCGGTGCCGCGAGTGAAGGCCGCTGACCACCTCACGCGGACTGCGCAGCAGAGGTATGCCCGCCGCAGCCCACTCGGCCGGTTCGAGCATTCTGGCAACATGGCTGACGGAGCCTGCGGACGCCGACAGAGATGTGGCTGCGGACGGAGCGAATCCGAAGGTCACGGTCCTCCCTTCGCTACGCGCCCGGTGCGGGCAGGGTGGAATGAGGGCGCGCCGCGGCACAGCCCTTCCGGGCCCGCGAAGAGACCGTGCGGGGAGCGACTTCAATTCTTCCTGTCGTTCCGGCAGGCGGCAACGAGCAATTAGGGCGGTTGACGGATATCTGACGGAATGACACGGATATCCCTGCCCAGTTCGGCGACGAACGATGCCATCCGTCATGCCTGGACTGCGAGGACCAGCGGAAACACCTCTTCCGCTCCCGCACGCCGGAGCAGCCTTGCGGCGACGGCCAGGGTCCACCCACTGTCGGACAGATCGTCCACGAGCAGCACGGGTCCGCCTGCGGCCGTCAACGCCTCAGCCAGGGCGGGCTCCACGACGAGCGCCTCGTGCAACGCCTTCACCCGCTGCGCACTGTTGGTCCGGGAGACGAGTAGTTCCTCGCTGCCCGGAGCATAGGTGACCGTCCCCAGCAGCGGCATCTGTCCGACCTCCGCGATACGGCTCCCGAGAGAGTGGACCAGTCGCGGTCTGCGGCGTGAGGCGACGGTCACCACACCCACCGGCCGAGGAGCCGCGTCCGGTGCCCCGGTCGCCCAGCCTCCTGGTCCCTTCGCCCAGTCGGTGACGACCGTGACCACCGCGCTGGACACATCGTCCGGGACCGGGCCGTCCGGTGCCTGCGCCGTGAGTATCGGACGGAGCCTGTTGCCCCAGCCGATGTCCGAAAGCCTGCCGAGCGCCCGGCCGGGAAGCGCCAGCTCGCCTGCGGGGATACGGCCCTTGAGATCGACCCCCACCGCGGAGAGACCCGTGGGCCACATCTTGCGCGGCTCCACCTCGACCCCTGGCCTGCCGAGTTCGCCGCGCGCTCCGTCGAGGGCGGCGGTGGAGACCTTGTCGTCGAATCGCGCGCCCGCGCAGTTGTCGCAGCGGCCGCAGGCGGTGGCCTCCTCGTCGTCCAGCTGACGCCGGAGGAACTCCATGCGGCAGCCGGTTCCGAACGCGTAGTCGCGCATGGCCTGCTGTTCGGCAGCCCGCTGCCGCGCGACCCAGGCGTAGCGCTCGGAGTCGTACGCCCAGGGCTCGCCGGTGGAGATCCAGCCGCCCTTCACCCGCTTCACGGCCCCGTCGACGTCCAGCACCTTGAGCATCGTCTCGAGACGGGTGCGCCGCAGATCGACCAGCGGTTCCATGGCGGGGAGCGACAGGGGCCGGCCTGCCTGGGCGAGGACATCGAGTGTGCGCCGGACCTGCTCCTCCGGAGGGAAGGCGACCGAGGCGAAGTACTGCCAGATCGCTTCGTCCTCCTTGCCCGGGAGCAGCAGGACCTCGGCGTGCTCGACTCCACGTCCCGCCCGACCGACCTGCTGGTAGTAGGCGATGGGCGACGACGGCGATCCCACATGCACGACGAAGCCGAGGTCCGGCTTGTCGAAGCCCATGCCGAGCGCGGACGTGGCCACCAGGGCCTTGACCCGGTTGGCCAGGAGATCGTCCTCGGCCTGCTGCCGGTCGGCGTTCTCCGTCCGTCCGGTGTACGACGTGACCTGATGCCCGCACTGGCGGAGGTAGGCGGTGATCTCCTCGGCCGCGGCGACCGTGAGGGTGTAGATGATGCCCGAGCCCGGCAGCTCTCCGAGATGGTCACCCAGCCAGGCCAGGCGATGTGCGGCATTGGGCAGTTGGAGTACTCCGAGGCTGAGGCTCTCCCGGTCCAGCGGCCCCCGCAGCACCAGCGCGTCCGTGCCGGCCCCCGTGCCGAGCTGCTCCGCGACGTCCGCGGTCACGCGGGCATTGGCGGTGGCCGTCGTGGCGAGCACGGGAACGCCTGCGGGGAGGTCGGCCAGCATGGTCCGCAGCCGTCGGTAGTCCGGCCGGAAGTCGTGGCCCCAGTCGGAGATGCAGTGTGCCTCGTCGACCACCAGCAGGCCCGTCGCGGCGGCAAGGCGCGGCAGCACCTGGTCCCGGAAGTCGGGGTTGTTGAGCCGCTCTGGACTGACCAGCAGCACATCCACCTCGCCCGCCGCCACCTCGGCCTGGACCGTGTCCCACTCCTCGGTGTTGGAGGAATTGATCGTGCGGGCGCTGATACCCGCCCGGGCCGCCGCCGCCACCTGGTTACGCATCAGCGCGAGCAGGGGCGACACGATGACAGTCGGTCCACTGCCCCGTGCGCGCAGCAGCGACGTCGCGACGAAGTACACGGCGGACTTGCCCCACCCCGTCCGCTGGACGACCAGGGCTCTGCGCTTGTCGGCTACGAGGGCCTCGATGGCCCGCCACTGGTCCTCGCGCAGCCGGGCGGCGCCCGTGGTGTCCCCGACCAGGCGGGCGAGTACGGAATCGGCGGAGGCTCTGAGCTCTGCGCGGTCTGCGTTGGTCATGCCCCCATGCAACCCGATGGGTACGACAAACCGCGAACGGTGGCCGGAGCCTGTGGATAAAGTTATCCACAGGGGTCGCGGAAATCGGCGGACCACGGGACCGTCATGGCATGAACAGGCACGACGAAACCACCGGACCGTCCGACGCGCAGCAGATCACCCTGCGCGGTCCCGCCGAACTTGCCGACGCCCTTCCGTACCTGATGGGTTTCCATCCGAACGACAGCGTGGTCATGGTGGCCCTGCACGGTGGCCGGGGCCGCTTCGGCGGCCGGCTCAGGCTGGGCATCCCGCACGAGCCCGAGGAGTGGGCACCGGTCGCCGACCAACTGGCGCAGTGCCTGATCACGGGGAGCGAGAAGCACGAATCCCGCCCTGACGCGATCATTGTCTTCCTCTGCCAGGACCCGGCCGAAGGAGAGTGCGCCCCGCAGATCATGGAACGGCTGCGGCCGCTCGCGCAGCTCCTGCGCACGGCCTGCGGCGCGCTCGACGTCCCCGTGCTCGAAGCGCTGTGCATCTCCGACGGCCGGTACTGGTCCTACTGCTGCCCCGATGACCGCTGCTGCCCGGCCGAGGGCAATCCGCTCGCGCTGCCGGGGACGACAGTGATGGCGGCCGCAGCGGCGTACGCCGGCGTTCAGGTGCGTGGATCGCTGCGGGACATGGAGGCCGGGCTCACACCGTGGAAATCACCGGCGGCACAGGAGCAGGAGCGGGTCCTGGATTCGGCGGGGGCGGTGCTCGTGTCCCGCATCCTCGACGTCGACGGGCGCGGTGAGGTGGCGCGCGAGACCCTTGCGCTCGCTCGTGACCTCATGGCGCGCCTCCGGAGCGCGCCGGCCGCAGGTGCCGGAGCTGAGGACAGCCGTGACGACGCCCTGATCACCGCCGACGAGGCGGCGGCTGTGATTCTCGGCCTCCAGGACCGCGAGACCAGGGACCGGGCCGCGGAGTGGATGGAGGGCCGTGAAGGCGGATCCGCGTTGAGGCTGTGGCGCGCTCTCGCCCGCCGGTGTGTCGGCCCGTACGTGGAACACGCCGCGGCGCCGCTCACGCTGGCCGGGTGGGTCTCGTGGTCCACCGGCGACGAGGCGGGTGCCAGGGTCGCGCTGGGCCTCGCCCTGCGAGCCGACCCCGACTACACGTTCGCTCAACTGCTGCATCAGGCATGCAATCAGGGACTGGACCCGGAAACGCTGCGCCTCTGTCTCCGTGGGGAGCGCAGCCGGCGTGACGGCGGCGGAAGCGACGGCACCTCTCCGGAACAGGGCGGCGTGCACCCGGAGCGGCGGACCTCGCCGCGGCCCGTGCGTGCGCCGGCCGCGCCGGGGAGCCCTTCGACCGGAAGGCGGAAGCGGAGTGCGAAGCGCCGGCCGTCGCCGCGAGCCGTCTCCCGCCCCGGCACGGACGTCGGCGGGGGGCGTGCCCGTGACATCCGGCGGCGTGGCCACCATGGCGCCAGGAGCCGCGATTGACGATGTGCGGCCCGTGGAGCGGGCAACACTCCTACTCCGGGGCGACCGTGGCTCAAGGGATGGGACCCGTGGCTCGTAGGGCGAAGGGACCACGAACGGGGGTCGAGCGTGGAACCGTTGCTGCGAAGGGAGTGTTTATCGTCAGGGAGACGACTATGATTTCGGTATGCCGCCCTACGACCCGTCGACCTTCCCGCCCTTCGCTGTCACCGTCGACCTGGTCGTCCTCACGGTGCGGCGTCACGCGCTCTGCGCGTTGGTGGTACGCCGAGGCGAATCGCCTTTCCAGGGACGGTGGGCGCTGCCCGGTGGATTCGTCAGAGCAGATGAGGACCTGGGTGCGGCGGCAGCGCGTGAACTCGCCGAGGAGACCGGGCTCTGCGCGCACGATCCGGCTGCCCCCGCCGTCGGGAACGGTGCCCACCTAGAGCAACTGGCCACCTACGGTGACCCGGCGCGTGACCCCCGGATGAGGGTTGTCAGTGTCGCTCACCTCGCACTGGCTCCCGATCTCCCGGCGCCGCGTGCCGGAGGCGACGCGAACAGTGCCCGTTGGGCGTCGGTCGAAGATCTGATCGGGTCGGGAGGAGGCTTCGCCCGCGAAGGCGAGCAGCCCGCGCCGCTGGCCTTCGATCACGCGAGGATCCTCGACGACGGAGTGGAGCGGGCCCGCTCGAAGATCGAGTACTCCTCCCTGGCCACGGCGTTCTGCCCACCCGAGTTCACCGTCGGTGAGCTGCGGAGGGTGTACGAAGCGGTGTGGGGGGTGGTCCTCGACCCGCGGAATTTCCACCGCAAGGTCACGGGAACGCCAGGCTTCCTGGTTCCGTCCGGAGGCACGACCACGCGGCAGGGGGGCCGCCCGGCGCAACTGTTCAGGGCCGGTGCAGCGACTGTGCTCAACCCTCCGATGCTGAGGCCGGAAGTCTGACCGGACAGGTCCGCAGGCGCACGCCACGGAGACCTGCGGAACACCCACCGAAGCACCGATGCGCCAAAAGTCTGAAATGTCGCGTTATCTTGCAGGGGTCCTCCCCACTGCCGCAGAGCGGTCTCACCCTCCGCGAGAGAAGCGATGCTCCAGGCCATCGGACTCACCAGCGCCCCCCGCCGCGACGGTCCCCCCGTCGTGGACGACCTGACCTTCGAAGCCCCGTCCGGCAGTGTCACCGTGCTGCTCGGTGCCCCCGGCTCAGGCAAGACCACGGCTCTCCGTCTGATGCTCGAGCTGGAGGCGGGGCGGGGGGTCACCTACTTCAAGGGCCGCCCGCTGCACCGCATCGGCCACCCCGCCCGGGAGGTCGGGGTGCTGCTCGGAGACGTGCCGGGGCATCCGGCGCGCACCGCGCGGGGGCAGCTCCGCATGCTCTGCGCGGCCGCGGGGGTTCCCGCTTCGCGAGCCGACGAACTGCTCGAGGTCGTCGGTCTCGCAGGTCTGGGGGACCAGCGCGTGGGAACTCTCTCGGCAGGTATGGACCGACGGCTCGGCCTCGCGTCCGCACTGCTCGGTGATCCTCATACCCTCGTGCTCGACGAGCCCACGGCAGGTCTCTCGCCCCGTGAGAGGAGCTGGCTCCACGGCCTGCTCCGCGCACACGCCGCCGAGGGCGGCACGGTCCTGCACACGACCGGCGATCCCAAGGAGGCCGCCCGTGCGGCCGACCGAGTGGTCACCATCGACGGCGGACGCCTCATGGCCGACCAGGACGTCGCGGATTTCTCCCGTACCCGCCTGCGGCCGCGGGTCGCCGTGCGAACTCCGCACGCTGCCCGGCTGGCGGCTGTGGTGAGCAGGGAGGCCCGAGCTGCCCGGCGATCGGTCGAAGTGGTTGCCGAGGGCGGCAGCAGGCTGTCGGTGTACGGCAGCAGTTGTGCGGAAGTCGGGGACACGGCCTACCGGCACGGTGTCCCGGTGCACCAGCTCGCCGACGAGACCGGGGACGCGGGGCCCTCGGCCGTCCCGGCCCGGCCGGGTGGTGGTCCGGTGAGGACTGTCCTGCCGGGGCCCGCTTCGACCGTGGCGATCTCGAAGCTTCCCCCTCCGATCTCCGTGCGTCCGGTCCGTGGGCCGCTTCGCCCCCTGCGGTACGAGATGCGCCGCCTTTTCGGCGTCAGGACGGCCGGCCTGGTCATGGCGGCCGTCCTGGTCGTGTCCGCGGGCATCTCCGTGCTGCTGGCCCGCACGGGGAGGGCACCCCTGCCCGACCTGCTGGTCGCCTGGCCCGACCTGCTGCCGCTTCCGCCCGCCGCGTTCGCCGCCGGGCTGCTGGGCGCCCTCTCCTTCGGCGACGAGTTCCGTTACCCGGCGCTCGCCGCGGGACGCGGGACGGTGCCGCGCCGCCTGGGCTTCCTGCTGGCCAAACTGTCTGTCTCGGCGGGAGTCGCGCTGTTGCTGGCGGTGCTCTCCGTGCTGGTGGACGCAGAGGCTCTGCGGCTCTTCTACGGGAAAGACTTGGTCGGTGTACCGGCGAACGCCGTTCAGCTCGCTGCCAGTTGGGCGGGGCTTTCGGTCGGGTGTGCCTGGGCCGGGCTGCTGGGAGCGGGTGTGTTCAGACTGGCCGGTGCCGGAGTCGCGGCCGTCCTGGCGGTACCCGTGCTGGTCGTACCGCTGATGCAGAAGCTCCTGGCGGGGCCCTCCGCCCGTTCGATCGCCGGACTGCCGGGCCGGCTGCGCGAACTCGGCTGGCTGCAATGGCCGTACGAGACGGACCGATGGGTCATGGCAGTCGTGCGCGTCGTTGCTCAACCTGCGGGGCTGGCGCTTTCCTTGTCGCTGTCTGCCCTGATCTGCGCGTATGTGTTCACCAGCCTTCGAGGCAAGGCTCGTTGGTGACCGCGTCGTCCGATGGCCATGACGCTTTGCAGGCAACTCACCTGAAAAGATGTGATTTCTACCGATAACGCGTCAATTGAGGGGTGGGTGCCGATCACCCTTTCGTGTGCTTTTCAGCAAAGACCTCAAGGGCTGGCGGAGCCGCGCCGAAAAAGGATGCGTGAGTACCCTTGCGCACACCATGATGACCGCCGCCCGCTCCGCCGACTCCGGCCTCGCCGGGCCGGGCGAACTCGACCGTTATCCCTACACGGAGACGCCGGCCGGAGAGCGTGCCGCTCTCCGTTCCTGGGGCGGCGCCGAATCCGACCTCGGGCGGGTGAGTCGACGCGGTACGGCCAGTCGCGGCCGTGGACTTCACGGCCAACTGGTCCAGCAACTCGGCCAGATGATCGTTTCCGGTGACCTCGGTGCCGACCGACCGCTGGTCCCGGAGGAGATCGGGCAGCGATTCGAGGTGTCCCGCACCGTTGTGAGGGAGTCCCTGCGCGTTCTCGAGGCCAAGGGCCTGGTCAGTGCCCGGCCCAACGTGGGCACCCGGGTCCGGCCGGTGAGTGACTGGAACCTGCTGGACCCCGACATCATCGAATGGCGCGCCTTCGGCCCGCAGCGTGATGACCAGCGCCGCGAATTGGACGACCTCCGGTGGACCATCGAGCCACTGGCCGCGCGGCTGGCCGCGGGCCACGGGCGCGAGGACATTCAGCAGCGTCTCGGCGACATGATCGAGATCATGGGACACGCCATGGGGCAGGGGGACGTCCTCACTTTCTCCAGGGCGGATGCGGAGTTCCATGCCCTGCTGATCCAGGCGGCGGGCAACCGCATGCTCGAGCACCTGTCCGGGATCGTGTCGGCGGCCCTGCATGTTTCCGGAGGCCCCGTCACCGGCTGTGACCGGCCGGCCGAGGCGTCCCTGGGTCACCACGCGCGGATCGTCGAAGCTCTCGCGTCGGGTGATTCCGCAGGCGCCGAGGCCGCCATGCGGCAGCTGCTGGTCGGCCACGCCGATGGTGAGAGGGTGGTTCCCGCGCCTCGCGAGCACTGAACGCCGCAAGGCCGGGTACGCGCAGCGTGCATCGCCCGGCCTGTGCGGTTCGGCGGCATCTTTACACGGAGATGTGACCTCTGGGTCTGTTTGTCGCGGATGGGGTGTGACTGGGGCCACGCGAATTGGGCGTAACACTCCTCGAAACAGTGCGATGACTTAAGAGGTGACCGCCGCGGAAGGAATACAGCAGCCACACAGTGCGCTGTGCAGTTCTGAGGCCAAGCCCGCGCCGTCGGCGACATCCCCAGCCGACGGTCGTCGGTTCCAGCCCTCTCCAGGGCCGGGCCGGAAGCCGTTTCCATCGTTCCGAGAGGTTGTTCGTGTCGGCCAGCACATCCCGTACGCTCCCGCCGGAGATCGCCGAGTCCGAGTCTGTGATGGCGCTCATCGAGCGGGGAAAGGCTGATGGGCAGATCGCCGGCGATGACGTGCGTCGGGCCTTCGAGGCTGACCAGATTCCGCCAACCCAGTGGAAGAATGTTCTGCGCAGCCTCAACCAGATCCTCGAGGAAGAGGGTGTGACGCTGATGGTCAGTGCCGCGGAGTCGCCCAAGCGCGCCCGCAAGAGCGTCGCAGCGAAGAGCCCGGTCAAGCGCACCGCCACCAAGACCGTCTCGGCCAAGACTGCCGTGACGCGGACCGTCGCGGCATCTGCCGCCCCGGCGGCCGAGAGCGCGGACGTGGCGGCCGACGGCGCTGCCGTTGCCGCTCCCGCGAAGAAGGCGGCAGCCAAGAAGACGGTTGCCAAGAAGACCGCAGCGAAGAAGACCGCGGTCAAGAAGACCGCAGCGAAGAAGTCCGGCAAGCAGGACGACGAACTGCTCGACGGCGACGAGGCGGTCGAAGAGGTAAAGGCCGGCAAGGGTGAGGAAGAGGAGGGCGAGGGCGAGAACAAGGGCTTCGTCCTCTCCGACGACGACGAGGACGACGCACCTGCGCAGCAGGTCGCCGTCGCCGGCGCCACGGCCGACCCGGTCAAGGACTACCTGAAGCAGATCGGCAAGGTTCCCCTCCTCAACGCCGAGCAGGAGGTCGAGCTCGCCAAGCGCATCGAGGCCGGACTCTTCGCCGAGGACAAGCTGGCGAACTCCGACAAGCTCGCACCGAAGCTCAAGCGCGAGCTGGAGATCATCGCCGAGGACGGCCGACGGGCCAAGAACCACCTGCTGGAGGCCAACCTCCGCCTCGTGGTCTCGCTGGCCAAGCGCTACACCGGCCGCGGCATGCTCTTCCTGGACCTCATCCAGGAGGGCAACCTGGGTCTGATCCGTGCGGTCGAGAAGTTCGACTACACCAAGGGCTACAAGTTCTCCACGTACGCCACGTGGTGGATCCGCCAGGCGATCACCCGCGCCATGGCCGACCAGGCACGCACCATCCGTATCCCGGTGCACATGGTCGAGGTCATCAACAAGCTCGCGCGGGTGCAGCGTCAGATGCTCCAGGACCTGGGCCGTGAGCCCACCCCGGAGGAGCTGGCCAAGGAACTCGACATGACCCCCGAGAAGGTCATCGAGGTCCAGAAGTACGGCCGTGAGCCGATTTCCCTCCACACCCCGCTGGGTGAGGACGGGGACAGCGAGTTCGGGGACCTGATCGAGGACTCCGAGGCTGTCGTGCCCGCGGACGCGGTGAGCTTCACGCTGCTCCAGGAGCAGCTGCACTCCGTACTCGACACGCTCTCCGAGCGCGAGGCGGGTGTGGTCTCGATGCGTTTCGGTCTCACCGACGGTCAGCCGAAGACCCTGGACGAGATCGGCAAGGTCTACGGGGTGACGCGCGAGCGCATCCGTCAGATCGAATCCAAGACGATGTCGAAGCTGCGCCACCCGTCGCGTTCGCAGGTGCTGCGCGACTACCTCGACTAGATCTCGGACGCACACATGGGCCGGGCCCGGAACCTCATTGGGTTTCGGGCCCGGCCCATGTGAGCATGCGGGCGACACCGGGGCGGATGACGCTGAGTGGGCAATGTCCACCTCGGTGTAAGGAGCCTCCATGCCCCGCGCTCTCGTCCGTGTCCTCCCCGCCGCCTGTACCTTGGCCGTCGCTGCGGCTGTGATACCGCTCGGTCCTCCGGTGCCCGCCTCGGCGGACAGCATCATCGTCGGCGGACGGCCCGTGGCCGTCGCGGACAGTCCGTGGACCGTGGCCGTGTCGAGCCGTGACCGGTTCGGCGGAACCCGCGCGGGTCAGTTCTGCGGCGGTGTGGCGATCGCACCCACCAAGGTGCTGACGGCTGCCCACTGCATGGGGGACGACGTCCTGGGAGCCACGGTCCAGGAGGTCCGGGATCTGCGGATCATCGCCGGGCGGGACGAGCTGAACGAGCCCGGCGGCCAGGAGATCCCGGTGCGTTCGGTGTGGGTGAACCCGGCTTACGACCCGGGCAGCAACGCCGGCGATCTCGCGGTCCTCACCCTGGACCGGCCACTCCCGAAGGGCAGTGCCATCCCGATGGCCGGGGCCGGGAGTGCCGCCTACGAGCCAGGGACCCCGGCGACGGTCTACGGCTGGGGGGACACCACCGGGTACGGCGCCTACGCGTCAGGACTGCGCGCCACCACGGTGCGGGTGATGTCCGACAGCGACTGCCGACGGGCTTACCCGGGCGGCGCACAAGGCGCGTACGACGCCTCATCGATGCTCTGTGCCGGTGACGCCGCGGGTGGGCGCGACGCGTGCCAGGGGGACAGCGGAGGCCCGCTGGTGGCCCGTGGGCGCCTCGTCGGGCTCGTCTCGTGGGGCAGTGGCTGCGGGAGCCCCGGAAGTCCTGGGGTGTACACACGCGTCTCCGCAGCGATCCGGTGGATGGCTGACCGGACCTGACCGCGGAGACCGCACAGGCGTCCGAAAACGTGAGAACGGGCGGCTTCCCCTGAGGGAGCCGCCCGTCGGCCGGTCCTGGACCGTGCCCATAGCTCGTCGTGGATGCGAGGTGTCAGTGTTGTTCCTCGTCGGCGGCACTGGCCTGCACGGCCGTGAGCCGATCTGTCTCATCCTGTATTTCCGCGGCGATCTTCTTGAGTTCCGGCTCGAACTTGCGCCCGTGGTGGGCGCAGAACAGCAGTTCACCGCCACTGATCAGCACGACGCGCAGATATGCCTGGGCGCCGCAACGGTCACAGCGGTCTGCTGCGGTCAGCGGGCTCGCGGGGGTCAGAACAGTAGTCACGTCGCCTCTTCTCTAGCTCGACGAGCTGTCGTACCAGGGTCAACATCCAACCAGGCCGAAAACGTTCCCGCTCGTGGCATTTCTTCGAAACTTCTTCTCGGGATGGCTGTCTGTTGCTGGTTCGCGGCGAATGTGCCGTATTGCGTAGCGCTACGGTTTCGCGTTGCTTGTGTGGGCCGGTCCGCCGGCTGGCTTGCCGGTTGTTCATGAGGACGTGCCCGGAGCCTAAATGGTTCATGCCTCGAAGGGAACGTGATGTGCATGTCACTCCAACGAGTGATCGAACGCGTATGCGAGGCTGGACTAGCATAAGGATTCCCCCTGGGTGGCGTTACAACCGCTCTACCAGGCCTCGGTAGGCTCTCAGCGGCCACCGAGGCCGAGCCCGTCACCCACTGGGCCCCAAATGAAAATTCAGCGAGGAGCGAACCGCGTGACCGCCGATTCCGTGCCGTCCACTGCGCTGCTGACCGGAGCAGGCGGCGCAGACAGGGACAGCTCCAACTACACCGCGCGGCACCTTCTCGTCCTCGAAGGGCTCGAAGCGGTCCGTAAGCGCCCCGGCATGTACATCGGGTCCACGGACAGCCGCGGACTCATGCACTGCCTCTGGGAGATCATCGACAACTCCGTCGACGAGGCCCTCGGGGGCCACTGCGACACCATCGAGGTCATCCTCCACGACGACGCCTCCGTCGAGGTGCGGGACAACGGCCGCGGCATTCCCGTGGACGTGGAGCCTAAGACCGGGCTCTCCGGCATCGAGGTCGTCATGACCAAACTGCACGCCGGCGGAAAGTTCGGCGGCGGGTCCTACGCGGCGTCGGGTGGCCTGCACGGCGTCGGCGCCTCGGTCGTGAACGCGCTCTCCGCCCGACTGGACGTCGAGGTCGACCGCAACAGCGCGACCCACTCCATCAGCTTCCGGCGCGGTGTCCCGGGCATGTTCACCGAGCAGGGGCCGGACAGCCCCTTCGATCCCGCCAACGGTCTCCGCAAGGGCAAGCGGGTTCCCAAGACGCGTACGGGTACCCGGGTGCGGTACTGGGCGGACCGCCAGATCTTCCTCAAGGACGCGAAGCTCAACCTGGAGACGCTGTACCAGCGGGCCCGCCAGACCGCTTTCCTCGTGCCCGGCCTGACCATCGTCGTACGCGACGAGCGAGGCATCGACGGAGAGGGCAAGACGGAGGAGACCTTCCGTTTCGACGGAGGGATCAGCGAGTTCTGCGAGTACCTGGCGCAGGACAAGGCCGTCTGCGACGTCCAGCGCCTGAGCGGCACGGGGACCTTCAAGGAGACCGTGCCGGTCCTGGACGACCGCGGACACATGACGGCGACCGAGGTCACCCGCGAGCTGGCCGTCGACATCGCCCTGCGCTGGGGCACCGGCTACGACACCAACCTCAAGTCCTTCGTCAACATCATCGCCACCCCCAAGGGCGGCACCCACGTCACCGGATTCGAGCGCTCTCTCACGAAGACGGTGAACGAGGTGCTGCGCTCCGCCAAGCTGCTGCGCGTCGCCGAGGACGACGTCGTCAAGGACGACGCTCTGGAAGGCCTGACCGCGGTCGTCACCGTACGGCTCGCGGAGCCGCAGTTCGAAGGACAGACGAAGGAGGTGCTGGGCACCTCGGCTGCCAACCGGATCGTGGCCAATGTGGTCGCCAAGGAGCTCAAGGCGTTCCTCACGTCGACGAAGCGGGACGCCAAAGCCCAGGCCAGAGCGGTGCTCGACAAGGCGGTGGCCGCGGCCCGAACCCGCATCGCCGCACGCCAGCACAAGGACGCGCAGCGCCGCAAGACCGCGCTGGAGTCCTCCTCGCTGCCCGCGAAGCTCGCAGACTGCCGGAGCGACGACGTGGAGCGCAGCGAGCTCTTCATCGTGGAGGGCGACTCGGCCCTCGGTACGGCGAAGCTGGCCCGCAACAGTGAGTTCCAGGCCCTGCTGCCGATCCGCGGCAAGATCCTCAACGTACAGAAGTCGTCCGTGTCGGACATGCTCAAGAACGCCGAGTGCGGGGCCATCATCCAGGTCATAGGAGCAGGCTCCGGACGTACCTTCGACATCGACGCCGCACGCTACGGCAAGGTCATCATGATGACGGACGCCGACGTCGACGGTTCGCACATCCGCACCCTGCTGCTCACGCTCTTCCAGCGCTACATGCGGCCCATGGTCGAGGCCGGGCGGGTCTTCGCGGCCGTGCCCCCGCTGCACCGGATCGAGCTCGTCCAGCCCAAGAAGGGCCAGGACAAGTACATCTACACCTACTCCGACAACGAGCTCCGGCAGACCCTGCTGGAGTTGCAGCGCAAGAACGTCCGGTTCAAGGACTCGATCCAGCGCTACAAGGGTCTCGGAGAGATGGACGCCGACCAGTTGGCGGAGACCACGATGGACCCGCGCCACCGGACCCTGCGCCGGATCAACATCGGTGACCTCGAATCCTCGGAGCACGTCTTCGATCTGCTGATGGGCAACGAGGTCGCCCCCCGCAAGGAGTTCATCACCAGCTCCGCCGCTACCCTGGACCGCTCGCGCATCGACGTCTGACGACCTCCACCCGTGGGTGGAGGCATCTTCTCCACCCACGGGCGGCCCCGTCGCCACGACAGGGGCGCGCGACGGAACAGGGGCTGCGCGCTATGCGTACGGCCGGGGGCTCGCACACCCGCCCGGCATCTCCGTCACCTGAAATGGTGAAGCACGGCGAATGAAGTGCCCGAGATCTACCCGATCTGCCCATTCTTGGCTACGCGGCCGAAAAGGCTCGTGGACAAGGGAGTTCTTGGTGGAGAAGGAAGCAGGGCCGGGCGCCTCGGCTATGCGGCTCGACGACCCGTGGTACGAGCCGTCGGCCACGGGGTGGGGCGAGCCGGACGGAGCGTCGGCCGTCACGGCAGACATGCCGTGCCGGCAGGCGGAGCAGCGCTGCCACAGCGCGGCCGAGATCTATCTGGAGGTGCAGAACAGCCCGGCGTTTCGCGAAGTGCGCCGTCGGTACAGGCGGTTCGTGGTTCCTGCGGCGGCCGCGTTCCTGCTCTGGTATCTCGCCTATGTCGTCGTGGCCACCACCGCACACGACCTGATGGCGCGGCCCGTCGTCGGCGCGTTCAACGTGGCCATGGTGGCGGGGCTCGGCCAGTTCTTCACCACGTTCCTGCTCACCTGGGCGTATGCACGTCACGCGCGTCTCCACCGGGACCGCGCCGCCCTGGAACTGCGCTGGGACACCCAGGAGATGACAAGAGGGGCCGGCCGGTGAGGGAGGACCACCAGACCCTGGCTCTGCTGCTGTTCAGTGTGTTCATCGCGGTTACGCTCGGCATCACCACCTGGGTCAGCCGGAACAGGCAGGGTTCCGCCGAGGAGTTCTACGCGGGCGGACGGCTGTTCTCCCCGATGGAGAACGGATTCGCCATCGCCGGTGACTACATGTCCGCCGCGTCCTTCCTCGGTATCTCGGGCCTGATCGCACTCTTCGGCTACGACGGCATGCTCTACTCCGTGGGTTTCCTCGTGGCCTGGCTCGTCGTCCTGCTCCTCGTCGCCGAACTGGTGCGTAACTGCGGGAGGTTCACCCTCGCCGACGTGGTGGCCGCCCGGATGGCGGAACGCCCGGTGCGTACGGCGGTGGGCGCCTCGTCCGTCACGGTCTCGGTTCTCTACCTGGTGGCCCAGATGGTGGGGGCGGGGAGCCTGGTCGCGCTGCTGCTCGGTGGAACGAGCGACACCGCGCGATCGTGGACGGTGGTCGGAGTGGGAGCGCTCATGGTGGTCTACGTGTCCTTCGGCGGCATGCGCGCCACGACGTGGATCCAGATCGTCAAGGCGGTGCTGCTGATGGCCGGCGCCGTCGCGCTCACCGTGCTCGTCCTCGCCCGCTTCCACGGGGACGTCAACGCCCTGCTCAATTCGGCTGCAGAGCGCAGCGGCCACGGCCGGGACTTCCTCGCGCCGGGGCTCAGGTACGGGGGGAACTGGACGGCGCGTCTCGACTTCATCAGCCTCGGCCTCGCGCTCGTCCTCGGCACGGCCGGCCTGCCGCACATCCTGTCGCGCTTCTACACCGTTCCCACCGCCCGCGCGGCGCGGCGCTCCGTCGTCTGGTCCGTCGGCCTGATCGGCAGCTTCTACCTGATGACCATCGTGCTGGGGTTCGGAGCGGCCGCGCTCGTCGGCTCCGCGGACGTCCGGGCGTCCAATGCCTCCGGGAACACCGCTGTCCCGCTCCTGGCGCTCGTCCTCGGGGGTGGGGAGGGTTCGACGGGCGGAACGGTGCTCTTCGCGGTCGTGGCCGCCGTCGCCTTCGCCACGATCCTCGCCGTCGTCGCCGGGATCACCCTCGCCTCCTCCGCCTCCGTCGCCCACGACCTCTACGCCTCCTTCCGGCGGCCGGGTTCCAGACCGCGGAGCGAGGTCGGCGTGGCACGGGTGGCGGCGGCGGGCGTCGGAGTGGTGGCCATCGCCCTCGGACTCCTCGCCCAGGATCTGAACGTCGCCTTCCTGGTGGGTCTGGCCTTCGCCGTCGCGGCCTCCGCCAACCTGCCCGCGCTGCTCTACTCCCTGTTCTGGCGGAACTTCACCACGAGGGGAGCGGTCTGGGCGGTCTACGGCGGCCTGATCCCGGCAGTCGTGCTCGTCCTGCTCTCCCCGATCGTCTCGGGGAGCCCCACCTCGCTCTTCCCCGGTGTGGATCTCGCGCTCTTCCCCCTGGAGAACCCGGGGCTGGTGTCGATCCCGGCCGGCTTCCTGGCGGGATGGATCGGCACCGTCACCTCGCCCGAGCCTCCCGACCCGGCGAAACACGCGGAGACGGAGGTCAGGTCGCTCACGGGGGCGGGGGCGGCGTAGCCCGGGCCCGCGAGCGGGTTCAGGAGCCGGTGGCCCAGGTGTACCGGTGTTCCGGACGGCCCGTCTCCCCGTACCTGAGTGACAGCCGCACCCGGCCCGTGCGCTCCAGGAGCTTCAGATAGCGCTGTGCCGTCTGTCGGCTCATACCGGCGCTCTCCGCGACCTCCTGCGCGGAGAGTGGACCGTCGGCCGCGCGCAAGGCCTGCCGGACCAGTTCCGCGGTCGTCGTCGAATGGCCCTTGGGGAGATCGGACCCGTCCGTGGCCCACAAGGCCCCGAACAGCCGGTCCACCTCCGTCTGCTCGGCCTCGCCGCCTCCCTCGAAGGTGCGGCGCAGTGCGGCGTACGCCTCCAGCTTGGTGCGAAGCCCGGCGTACGCGAACGGCTTCACCAGGTACTGGAGGGCGCCGTGGCGCATCGCCGCCTGAACGGTCGCGACGTCGCGCGCGGCCGTCACCATGATCACGTCGGTGTGGTGGCCGAGCCCGCGCAGCTCCCGGACCACGGCCAGGCCGTTGCGGTCCGGCAGGTAGTGATCGAGCAGGATCAGGTCGATGGGCGTATCGCCGATCCTGGCGAGGGCCTCGGACGCCGAGTGGGCCGTGGCGGCCACCCTGAATCCGGGCACCTTGGAGACGTAGGCCGCGTTGATACGGGCGACCCGTACGTCGTCGTCCACGACCAGCACCTCGATCACGGGAGCTCTCCTGACGTCGCGGGTCGTCCGGGGACAGGGGGGCCACCGGGAGCGGTGCCGCCCGTACGATCCGTATCGGCCCGGCTGTGGGCGGAGAGACCTTCGGGTCCGCCCCGACCGGGGAGGTCCGGAATTTCCTGTTCGCCGGGGGAGGGGGTGCTCAGCCGATCCGGCTCGCCCAGAGCCTCCGGAAGGACCACGGTGAACACCGCCCCGCCCCCGGCGAAGCCGGCTACGGACACGCTGCCGCCCTGTCGCTCGGCGAGCCGCCGCACCAGGGGCAGCCCCAGGCCGCGCTTGCCGTGGGCCGGCAGTTCCTTGGTCGACCAGCCCTCCATGAAGATGGATTCGTGGTCGCCGGCCGGCACTCCGGGTCCGCTGTCGCGCACCCGGAGGACCACCGTACGGTCCTCGGCCCGCAGCTCGACCTCGATCCTCGCCTCGTCCGATCCGGCGGCCGCGTCCAGCGCGTTGTCGACCAGGTTGCCGAGGACCGTGACGAGTCCGCGTGGGTCCACCAGCCGGTCCGGCAGCAGTGTCCCCGGGGCCATGCGCAGGGCGACCCCGCGCTCTGCGGCCACGGTGGCCTTGCCGACGAGGAGGGAGGCCAGCAGAGGATCGTGGACCTTCTCGGTGACCTGCTCCGCCGTCGCCCGGTGGACGCCGACGACCTCCGTGACGAACTCCACGGCCTCTTCGTGCATCTCGAGTTCCAGCAGTCCCAGCAGGGTGTGGAGCCGGTTGGCGTGCTCGTGGTCCTGTGCGCGGAGTGCGTCGATCAGACCATGGGTGGAGTCGAGCTCGCGGCCCAGGTACTCCAGCTCCGTACGGTCGCGCAGCGTGGCCACGGCCCCGCCGTCGTCGGTCGGCACCCGGTTGGCGAGCAGCACGCGGTTCCCCCGGACCGTCACCAGGTCGTCGCCGACCACCCGCCCGGCCAGTACGTCGGTGGTCCGGCCCTCGCCCAGGGCCTCGTCGAGTTGCCTGCCGGCGGCGTCCGGGCCGAGGCCGAGCAGTCGCTGGGCCTCGTCGTTCAGGAGCCTGATGCGTCCGGTGCGGTCGAGTGCGACGACTCCCTCACGGATGCTGTGCAGCATGGCCTCGCGTTCGGTCAGCAGCGCGGAGATGTCGGAGAAGGCGAGGTCGTGGGTCTGTCGCTGGAGGCGGCGGGAGATCAGATAGGCGGCCAGGGCTCCTACGGCCAGCGCACCGCCCGCATACGCGAGGATGCCGGGGATCGCGGCGAGCAGCCGGGCTCGGACGCTGTCGTACGCGATTCCGACCGAGACGGCGCCGACGACCCGTTCCGATCCGTCGAGGAGCGGGACCTTGCCGCGGGCCGAACGGCCGAGTGTGCCGCTGTCGATCTCCATCACGGACCGGCCGGCGAGCGCCGTGCTGGGATCGGTGGAGACGACCTCGCCGATGCGGGAGGAGTCGGTGTGCGACCAGCGCACCCCTTGCCTGTCCATGATCACGACGTACTCGGCGCCGGTCGACCGCCTGATCCGCTCAGCCGCGGCCTGCACGGCACCGTCCGGGCGCGGCTCGGTGGTGAGCAGCGAGCTGGCGATCTGGGGCTGTGCCGCCGTGCTCTGCGCGATCGCCAGGGCCCGGCGCATCGCCTGGTCGTCGAGCTGCGCGCTGAGCGGCGCCAGGAAGAGGCCCGTGACGAGGACCGTGACGCCGGTGATGATGGCCAGCTGCATCAGCAGGACCTGCGAGAAGACCCGCTGCGGCCAGCCGAATCGGCGCGGTCCCCGTGGGGTGGTCGATGGGGCGCTCATCGTACGAACGGTAAGGGGCAAACCGTGCTTACCGAAATTTCCGCCCGCCGGAGTACGGGCTGATCGCCTGGCGAAGCACGGCCGATCGCCTGCCGGAGCCAGGTCTACCGGCCGCCGACCGCTGGCGGCCGCATGCTGATGCCGACCGACCCGACCGACCCGACCGACCCGACCGACCCGACCGACCCGACCGACCCGACCGACCCGACCGACCCGACCGACCCGGCCTCCGGCTTCCCGGTCGGGCAGGGCTCTTGCCTCCCCGCGCTCTGTCTGTGAGCGTTCTACGAGACTCCGCTCCAGCGCAATATTCTTGCGATTTTTGCGCTAATCTTGCGCGCATGACGCGACGACTTGCTCAGGTTGCCCAGAAGGTAGGAGTCAGCGAGGCCACGGTCAGCCGCGTGCTGAACGGCAAGCCGGGCGTCTCCGACGCCACTCGGCAAGCAGTTCTCTCCGCGCTGGACGTGCTCGGATACGAGCGTCCGACGCAACTGCGCGGTGAGCGTGCCCGCCTGGTGGGACTGGTCCTGCCCGAGCTGCAGAACCCGATCTTCCCGGCTTTCGCCGAAGTGGTCGGCGGTGCGCTCGCCCAGCAGGGACTGACTCCGGTGCTCTGCACGCAGACCAAGGGCGGGGTCTCCGAAGCCGACTACGTCGAGCTCCTCCTTCAGCAGCAGGTGTCCGGAGTCGTGTTCGCCGGAGGTCTGTACGCGCAGGCCGACGCCCCCCACGACCACTACAAGGTGCTCGCCGACCGCAAGATCCCGGTCGTCCTGATCAATGCCGCCATCGCCCACCTGGGATTCCCCGCGGTCTCCTGCGACGACTCCGTGGCCGTCGAGCAGGCCTGGCGTCATCTGGTCTCGCTGGGCCACGAGCGGATCGGGTTCGTCCTGGGCCCGGCCGACCACATGCCCTCGCAGCGCAAGCTCGCTGCCGTGCGCACGCTGGCCGCCCAGTCGGGGACGACCGTGCCGGACGAGCGGGTGTCCCGTGCCATGTTCTCGCTCGAGGGCGGCCAGGCCGCAGCCACGCGGCTGCTCGACCAGGGGATCACCGGCATCATCTGCGCGAGTGACCCGCTCGCCCTGGGCGCGGTACGCGCGGCGCGGCGCCGCGGGTTGTCGGTGCCCGGCGACGTCTCCGTGGTCGGCTACGACGACTCGGCCTTCATGAACTGCACGGAACCGCCGCTGACCACGGTGCGCCAGCCGATCGAAGCCATGGGCAGGGCCGCGGTCGAACTGCTCTCGGTGCAGATCGGGGGCCGTGCGGTGCCGTCGGACGAACTCCTCTTCGAACCCGAACTGGTCGTTCGCGGGTCCACGGCCCGCCCGCCCCGGTAAGGAGAAGGCGAGATTTTCTCCCGGCTGTAGCTAATTTGCAGGCGGGTGTCCTGAGGGGGCTCCACTCTCCGAGGCAGCCGCCTCCGGCGCCGGCAATGGCCGGGGCGGGCGTGGACCGCTGTACTGCCCGATGGGCCGCATGCGCAGCGGCCGTTCCGCGTACTCCTCCATCGCGTGGGCGATCCAGCCCGCCGTACGCGACACCGCGAACACTGTCTCGCCCGTCTCGGCGGGCATGCCGCACGCGACCGAGAAGACGGCCAGGGCCAGGTCGACGTTGGCGTGCAGGGGCGTGTGCCCAGCGGTGGTCGCGACCACCTCGCGGGCCGCCGCGGTCACCGGGGCGGCCGACGGCATCTCGTCCAGGAGCGCGAACAGCGCCCGGGCCCGTGGGTCCTCGGCGGCGTAGAGGCGATGGCCGAGCCCCGGTACCCGCCGGCCGGTGCGCAGATGATCCGCGACGACCGGAGCCGCGCCACCCCGGTCCATGACCTCCAGCAGCATGCGGTGCGCCAGTCCGCTCGCGGCGCCGTGCAGCGGCCCTTCCAGCACGCCCAGCCCGGCGGATACCACGGCGTACGGGTGGGCGTGGGCCGACGCGGCGACGCGTGCTGCCAGGGTCGAGGCCGCGAGATCGTGGTCGGCCAGCAGTGTGAGCGCGGTGTCGAGCACGGCCAGCGACGCCGCGTCGGCAGGCCGCGCGGAAAGCTTCGGCCAGAGCTGCGCGGCGAGAGAGCCGCCCTCGCCGTCAGCCTCTCCGGCCGGCGGCAGCGCGCCCACGAGGGTGGGGATCAGACTGCGTGCGCTGTTGAGTACCCCCGCGGGGGAGAGGTCGAACCGCAGCGGGTCGGCGGACGCGGCAGCGGCTACGGCGGCCCGGAGCCGGTCCGTCGAACTGCTGTGCCGCGGCATCGAGGCGGCGGTGCGCCGTGCCGCCGCGAGGGACTCGGGCGCGGCGGTGAAGCGGGTTCCGGCACGGAGCTCGCCGGTCCAGATCCACTCTGCGACCTCCTCGTACCCGTAGTGGCGGGCGAGCTCGGTCGCGTCGACGCCGCGGAAGTAGTAGCGGTCCGGCTCGATGAGCGTGATCGCGGTGCGGAAGACCAGATCACCCGTGCCGGAGGGCGAAGGCTCCCTGCGCCCGGCCCGGCGGACCAGGGCTTCGACCTCGGAGGCGTCGAACGTGCTGCCGCGTCCTCCAGGGGCGCGTCTGCTGGCGAGCTGCCCCCGGCTCACGTACGCGTACACGGTCTCGGGCTTCACCCCGAGCCGCTCGGCGGCCTCCCGGGTGGTGAGCCTGCGCTCCTGCGTCACCCCCTCGGCTCCCGCGTCCTGTGTGCCGGTCCCGTGCGCCGAGTCATGCGTCATGGCGTCCACCGTATCCGTATCCGTCAATGCCGGATCATTCCTCACCCCCTTTCATGTTGATTTGATCAATGTTGACAGGTCATGAGTCAATCATAGACAGTCGAATCAACGTTCAATTCGCTGTGGAGGAGAGACCTGCCATGCCCGCCTCGCAAACGGAATCCACACCGCTCGCTGCACCCCGGGGCCTCGCCGGCGTGATCGTCACCGACACCGCGCTGGGAGACGTGCGCGGACGCGAGGGCTTCTACCACTACCGGCAGTACTCGGCGATCGAGCTGGCGCAGCGCCGCAGCTTCGAGGACGTCTGGTACCTGATGTTCCACGGCGAGCTGCCCGGACGGGCGGAGAGCACCGCCTTCGCCGCGTGCACCGCCGGGCTGCGCCGGTTGCCCCCTGAGGTGCGGGAGGCGCTACCCGCCATCGCCCGCGCCGGTGCGGTCTCGGGCCCGCTCGCGGGACTGCGTACCGCGCTCTCGCTGCTGGGGGCATCGGCGGGGTTCCGCCCCGTGTACGACATCGGCGCCGACCGCCGCAGACAGGACGCGCTCGCCGTGTGCGCCGCCGTCCCCACCGTGCTGACCTCCCTGTACCGACTGGGCCAGGGGCTGGAGCCGGTGGAACCGCGTGACGACCTCCCGTTCGCCGCGAACTACCTCCACATGCTCACCGGTGAGGAGCCGGACACCGCACGGACGGCGGCCGTCGAGCGGTACCTCGTCTCCACCGTCGACCACGGCTTCAACGCCTCCACCTTCACGGCCCGGGTGATCGCCTCCACCGGTGCCGATGTCGCCGCCTGTCTCGTCGGAGCCGTCGGCGCGCTCTCCGGTCCGCTGCACGGCGGCGCGCCCAGCCGGGCGCTGGACACCCTGGACGCCATCGGCACTCCGGACCGGATCGACGGCTGGATCCGGCAGCGTGTGCTCGCGGGAGAACGGATCATGGGATTCGGGCACCCCGTCTACCGCACGGAGGACCCGCGGTCACGCATGCTCCGCTCGGTCGCGCAGAGCTTCGGCGGTCCGCTCGTCGACCTCGCCGTGGAGGTGGAGCGCCGGGTCGAGGCGATCCTCGCCGAGCTCAAGCCGGGACGTGAGCTGCACACGAACGTGGAGTTCTACGCCGGTGTCGTCATGGAGCTCTGCGGGCTGCCCCGCGAGATGTTCACCCCCACCTTCTGTGCCGCGCGCATGGTCGGCTGGAGCGCCAATATCCTGGAGCAGGCGGACGACTCGAAGATCATCCGTCCGGCGGCCCGCTACGTCGGCACCCCGCCCCCGCACGCCGTGCCGCCACTCTGACCGACCCGAGGAAGGCTCCTGTTGACCCCGCCCCGCGCCCCGCAGATCCCGGTCGTCGTCCTGGCGGGGTTTCTCGGATCCGGCAAGACGACGCTGCTGAACCATCTGCTCCGCAACAGGTCGGGCAACCGGATCGGTGTCATCGTCAATGACTTCGGGTCCATCGAGATCGACGCCATGACCGTCGCCGGGCAGGTCGGGTCCACCGTCTCGCTGGGCAACGGCTGCCTGTGCTGTGCCGTCGACGCGAGCGAGCTCGACACCTACCTGGAGACGCTGACCGGGCCGGCTGCCCGGCTCGACGTGATCGTCATCGAGGCGAGCGGCCTCGCCGAGCCCCAGGAACTCGTACGGATGCTGCTGGCCAGCGACAATCCGCATATCCGGTACGGGGGACTGGTCGAGGTCGTGGACGCCGCCGAGTTCCCGGCCACGCGTGAGCGGCACCCGGAGATCGACCGTCATCTCGCGGTCGCCGACCTGATCGTGCTGAACAAGACCGACCGGGTCACGGACGCGCGACTGCGTGCCGTCAGGGAGACGGTCGGCGCGTCGGGCGGAAGGGCGGCGGTCATCTGCTCCACCTACGGGAGGATCGACCCGGAGCTGCTCTTCGACCCCGTGCTCCGTCCGGACGACGACGGCTCGTTCCGGCAGCTGACGTTCGAGGACCTGCTGCCCGAGACCGACCGCACGCACGAGGACCATCTGCACGCGGCGTACGAGAGTGTGTCCTTCACCTCCGACGTGCCGCTCGGTCCACGCCGCTTCATGGCGTTCCTCGACTCCAGGCCCGCGGGCCTCTACCGGATCAAGGGGTTCGCCGACTTCGGTGCGGGTGACCCCGGCAACCGGTACGCGCTGCACGCCGTCGGCGGGTTCCTGCGTTTCGTGCCGCGGCGCTGGGCCCGCGACGAGCCCCGGTTGACCCAGCTGGTGCTGATCGGCTCCGGCATCGACGCCGAGGCGCTGCGCAAGGGCCTGGAGGACTGCCAGGACGCTCGGCGGCCGGCCGCGGACGACCAGGACGCCACCGAGCGGCTGGAGCGTGCCATGTGGGGCGTCCTGCGCTACGTGCGACAGCCGGACGACGCCGGGGCCTGAGGTCCCCGGGGGCCGCCCGGCCGGTGTCCTACAGCGGCCCGGCGATCACCGCGACCGGACTCGTCAGCGGTGTGCCCGAACCGTCACGGCGTGGATCGGGGGCGGGCAGCTCGGCCGGTGCGCCGTTCTTCTGCGCCGCCCGTGCGGGGGTTTCGCCCGCCCAGCCGAAGACCAGGACGTCCTCCCCCTTCAGGAAGCGCTGGCAGCGAACGCCGCCGGTCGCCCTGCCCTTGCGCGGGTACTGGTCGAACGGGGTCAGCTTCCAGGTCAGCTCGGAGTCGTCCAGGGTGCCGTGCGACCCGGCCACGGTGAACACCGCGGCGTCCGCCGAGGGGTCCACCGCGGCGAACGAGAGCACGGTGGCACCCGCCGCGAGCTTGACGCCCGCCATGCCGCCCGCGGCGCGTCCCTGCGGACGTACCGACGCGGCCGGATAGCGAAGCAACTGCGCGTCGGACGTGATGAAGACCATGTCCTCCTCGCCGGTACGCAGCTGGGTGGCGCCGACGACCCGGTCGCCGTCCTTCAGCGAGATGACCTCCAACTCGTCCTTGTTGGGCGGGTAGTCGGGCACCACACGTTTCACGACCCCCTGCAGGGTGCCGATGGCCAGGCCCGGCGACTCCTCGTCCAGGGTGGTGAGGCAGACGAGTTCCTCGTCCGGCTCCAGGCTGAGAAACTCCGAGATCTGGGCCCCGCCGGAGAGG
The DNA here is from genome assembly GCF_040630715.1 of Streptomyces sp. NPDC005752. Lineage (NCBI taxonomy): Bacteria > Bacillati > Actinomycetota > Actinomycetes > Kitasatosporales > Streptomycetaceae > Streptomyces > Streptomyces sp. NPDC005752. The sequence continues at coordinate 66,118 of NZ_JBEXYB010000033.1, forward strand.
TTCGGAGCCGCATGGGTGTCCGGCAGCTGCGGCAGGTCGATCACCGAGAGCCGGAGCAGCCGCCCGGTGGACGTCACCGCGCCCACGTCACCGCGTGCCGTGGCGGCGACCGCGGAGACGATCGCGTCGTGCTTCGTGCGCTTGGCGTCCTCGGTCTGCGTGAGCGGCTCGGCGTTGGCCGTGCGGGCCAGGAGGCCGGTCGAGGAGAGCAGCACCTGGCACGGGTCGTCGGCGACCTCCAGCGGCACCGAGGCGATCTGCGAACCCGCCGACTCCAGCAGTACCGTGCGCCGGTCGGTGCCGAACTTCTTCGCCACCGCCGCCAGTTCGGACGAGACCAGCTTGCGCAGTTCCGCGTCCGAGTCCAGGATCGCCGTCAGCTCGGCGATCTCCTCGTTGAGCTTGTCGCGCTCGCTCTCCAGCTCGATCCTGTCGAAGCGCGTGAGCCTGCGCAGCGGGGTGTCCAGGATGTACTGGGTCTGGATCTCGCTCAGCGAGAAGCGCTCCATCAGGCGCTCCTTCGCCTGCGAGGAGTTGTCGCTGTCCCGGATGAGCCGGATGACCTCGTCGATGTCGAGCAGCGCCACGAGGAGGCCCTCGACCAGGTGCAGCCGGTTGCGGCGCTTGGTCCTGCGGAACTCGCTGCGCCGGCGCACCACGTCGAAGCGGTGGTCGAGGTAGACCTCCAGGAGCTCCTTGAGCCCCAGTGTGAGCGGCTGCCCGTCGACCAGTGCCACGTTGTTGATGCCGAAGGACTCCTCCATCGGCGTCAGCTTGTAGAGCTGTTCCAGCACGGCCTCCGGCACGAAGCCGTTCTTGACCTCGATGACCAGCCGCAGGCCGTGGGCCCGGTCGGTGAGGTCCTTGACGTCCGCGATGCCCTGGAGCTTCTTCGAGCCGACGAGGTCCTTGATCTTGGCGATCACCTTCTCCGGTCCGACGGTGAAGGGCAGTTCGGTGACGACGAGACCCTTCCGGCGGGCCGTGACGTTCTCTATGGCGACCGTGGCGCGGATCTTGAACGTGCCGCGCCCGGCGGCGTAGGCGTCCTTGATGCCGCCGAGGCCGACGATCCTGCCACCGGTGGGCAGGTCGGGCCCGGGGACGAAGCGCATCAGCGTCTCGAGGTCGGCGCCGGGGTGCCGGATGAGGTGGCGGGCGGCGGCGACGACCTCGCCGAGGTTGTGCGGGGGCATGTTGGTCGCCATGCCGACCGCGATCCCGGACGCGCCGTTGACCAGGAGGTTCGGGTACGCCGCCGGGAGGACGACCGGCTCCTGCTCCTGGCCGTCGTAGTTCGACTGGAAGTCGACGGTGTCCTCGTCGATCGACTCCGTCATGAGTGACGTGGCGTCGGCCATCCGGCACTCGGTGTACCGCATGGCGGCCGGCGGGTCGTCGTTGCCCAGGGAACCGAAGTTGCCGTGCCCGTCGACGAGGGGCAGGCGCATCGAGAACGGTTGTGCCATGCGCACCAGTGCGTCATAGATCGACGCGTCACCGTGCGGGTGCAGTTTGCCCATCACTTCGCCGACGACCCGCGCGCACTTCACGTACCCGCGGTCGGGGCGCAGACCCATCTCGTTCATCTGGGACACGATGCGGCGGTGCACGGGCTTCATGCCGTCGCGGGCGTCGGGCAGAGCCCTGGAGTAGATCACCGAGTACGCGTACTCGAGGAAGGAGCCCTGCATTTCGTCGACGACGTCGATGTCGAGGATCTTCTCCTCGAAGTCGTCCGGCGGCGGGGTTTTCGTGCTGCGGCGGGCCATCGCGGCTGCGACTCCTTCACAAGATTCTGTCGGACAACCTCAGGTTCTGACGCCGACCATTGTGGACCGCCGTACTGACAACGCCGACCTCGACCCGTCCGAAGTGGTCCACAGGGCCTCCGCGGAACCCCTGTTTACGGCAGCATCTACGACAACATTCACCCGGCGGGAACTTCGCCAGGTGCCCGTGCGCTTGCCTAGAGTGGCAGGTCCGGCAGGAAATCCTGTACCGATCGAAGGGACGTACATGCCCATGGGTCACACGGCCACAGCCCAGGCCGGCTCCGGCGGCTTGACGGCGACCGAGCACCGTCTGGCCAACGGCCTGCGCGTGGTGCTCTCCGAGGACCACCTGACCCCCGTCGCCGCGGTCTGCCTCTGGTACGACGTCGGCTCCCGCCACGAGGTCAAGGGGCGTACGGGCCTGGCTCACCTCTTCGAGCACCTGATGTTCCAGGGCTCGGGCCAGGTCAAGGGGAACGGACACTTCGAGCTGGTGCAAGGGGCCGGTGGTTCCCTGAACGGCACGACCAGCTTCGAACGCACCAACTACTTCGAGACGATGCCCACGCACCAGCTGGAGCTGGCCCTGTGGCTCGAGGCCGACCGGATGGGCTCGCTGCTCGCCGCGCTCGACGAGGAGTCCATGGAGAACCAGCGGGACGTGGTGAAGAACGAGCGCCGCCAGCGCTACGACAACGTTCCTTACGGCACGGCCTTCGAGAAGCTCACCGCCCTCGCCTACCCGGAGGGCCACCCGTACCACCACACCCCGATCGGCTCGATGGCCGACCTGGACGCGGCGACCCTTCAGGACGCGCAGGCGTTCTTCCGGACGTACTACGCGCCGAACAACGCGGTGCTCTCCGTGGTGGGGGACATCGACCCGGAGCAGACGCTCGCCTGGATCGAGAAGTACTTCGGTTCCATCCCCTCCCACGACGGCAAGCAGCCCCCGCGCGACGGCACGCTGCCCGGGACCATCGGCGAACAGCTGCGCGAAGTGGTCCAGGAGGAGGTGCCCGCGCGTGCCCTGATGGCCGCCTACCGGCTGCCGCACGACGGGACGCGCGAGTGCGACGCCGCGGACCTCGCGCTGACGGTGCTCGGCGGCGGCGAGTCGTCCCGCCTCCACAACCGCCTGGTCCGGCGTGACCGCACGGCGGTGGCGGCGGGATTCGGGCTGCTCAGGCTGGCCGGCGCGCCCTCGCTGGGCTGGCTGGACGTCAAGACGTCCGGTGGCGTCGAGGTGCCGCAGATCGAGGCCGCCGTCGACGAGGAGCTCGCCCGGTTCGCCGAGGAGGGCCCCACGCCGGAGGAAATGGAACGCGCCCAGGCACAGTTGGAGCGCGAGTGGCTGGACCGTCTCGGTACGGTCGCGGGCCGCGCGGACGAACTGTGCCGGTACGCCGTCCTGTTCGGCGACCCGCAGCTCGCCCTGACCGCGGTGGGCCGCGTCCTGGACGTGACGGCCGACGAGGTCAAGGCCGCCGCCCGGGCGCACCTGCGCCCCGACAACCGTGCCGTCCTGGTCTACGAGCCGGTCGAACCGGCCGATGAGGCCGACGGCACCGACGCGCACGAGGGGGCCGACAAGTGACCGACGCCGCCGTGACTGGAGTAGCGATGGAGTACCACCCGCAGCCGACCGCCGGCGAGGCCAGGCCCTGGGCCTTTCCCGCGCCCGAGCGTGGCGCCCTGCCCAACGGGCTGACCGTGCTGCGCTGCCACCGCCCCGGCCAGCAGGTCGTCGCCGTGGAGATCTTCCTCGACGCACCCCTGGACGCCGAGCCCGAGGGCCTGGACGGCGTGGCCACGATCATGGCGCGCGCCCTGTCCGAGGGCACGGACAAGCGCTCCGCGGAGGAGTTCGCCGCCGAGCTGGAGCGGTGCGGCGCCACCCTGGACGCCCATGCGGACCATCCGGGGCTGCGCGTCTCCCTGGAGGTCCCGGTCTCCCGGCTCGCCAAGGCCCTCGGCCTGGTCGCCGAGGCGCTGCGCGCGCCTGCCTTCGCGGAGAGCGAGGTCGAGCGCCTCGTGGGCAACCGGCTCGACGAGATCCCGCACGAGCAGGCCAACCCTGCCCGGCGGGCAGCCAAGCAGCTCTCCAAGGAGCTCTTCCCCGCCACGGCGAGGATGTCGCGTCCGCGCCTGGGCACCGAGGAGACGGTCCGGCGGATCGACGCCGCCGCCGTCCGCGCCTTCTACGACGCCCATGTCCGCCCGTCCACCGCGACGGCGGTCGTCGTCGGGGACCTCACCGAGGTGGACCTGGACGCACTGCTCGCCGACACCGTCGGGGACTGGTCGGGCAATGCCGGACAGTCCCGGCCCGTGCCTCCGATCACCGCGGACGACACCGGCCGTGTCGTCATCGTGGACCGTCCCGGAGCCGTGCAGACGCAGCTGCTGATCGGCCGGATCGGAGCGGACCGGCACGACAGCGTGTGGCCCGCCCAGGTCCTCGGCACGTACTGCCTGGGCGGCACCCTCACCTCCCGGCTGGACCGTGTGCTGCGTGAGGAGAAGGGCTACACCTACGGTGTCCGGGCCTTCGGACAGGTGCTGCGCTCGACGGCCCCCGGATCGGCCTCGGGGGCGACGGGCGCCGCGATGCTCGCCATCAGCGGCTCCGTCGACACGGAGTCCACCGGCCCCGCGCTCGACGACCTGTGGAAGGTCCTGCGCACGCTGGCCGCCGAGGGGCTCACCGACGCCGAGCGCGAGACCGCCGTGCAGAACCTCGTGGGCGTCGCCCCGCTGAAGTACGAGACGGCGGCCTCCGTCGCGGGCACCCTGGCGGACCAGGTGGAGCAGCACCTCCCGGACGACTACCAGGCGCAGCTGTACGCGCGTCTGGCCGCGACCGGCACCGTCGAGGCGACCGCCGCCGTGGTCAACGCCTTCCCGGTCGACCGGCTGGTCACCGTTCTCGTCGGCGACGCCGCTCAGATCGCGGAGCCCGTCAGGGCGCTCGGCATCGGCGAGGTGTCGGTCGTCAGCGGCTGACCGAAGCAGGACATGACGGGCCCCGGCGAGAGTGCACTCTCGCCGGGGTTCGGTCTTTTGTCCGCTTTGCAAAGAAAGTTCCATTCATCCTGTGGGATGTGCGACAAAAGGCCCTTTCCGTTTGGTGCGGGAAAGTGGCCCGCTCTAGCGTCGGCCCGGCTGTCCGCCGGACGAAAGCCGCGACCGCGGCGCCGGACAGTCATCGCCGAGTCCCCGTCAGGCGCGAGCCTGGGGAGCCGGGGACCCACGAAGTCCCTGGGGTGAATCGGAACCCTGCGTCTCGCGCGAGGCGGAGGGGGCCGTAGGAGACCTTCCTGCTCCGAACCCGTCAGCTAACCCGGTAGGCGAGAAGGAAGGAAAGGAACAGCCCCTCCATGGCATTCATCCGTGCCGCCGGGAAGCACCGTGCCCCGAGCCGCCTGACGCGCAGGAGCGCCAAGGTCGCCGGCATCGCGGCCCTGGCCACCACCGGTGTCATCGGCGCCACGGCCTCCCCGGCCCTCGCCGCGGACGCCGAGGCCGTCGCCGCCGGGACCGGTCTGACCCAGACCGTCGCCCTCGACACGACCCTGGCGGCCCAGATCGAGGCTCAGGCGAAGGTCCAGCAGCGCCAGGCCGACGCGGCTGCGAAGGCCGCGGCGGAAGCGAAGGCGAAGGCCAAGGCCAAGGCGGAGGCCGAGCGCAAGGCGGAGGCCCGCGCCGAGGAGGTCCGGGAGGAGAAGGCGCGCGCCGCACGTGCCGCCGAGCGCGCCCGGCTCAACTCCTTCCACCTCCCGGTCGCCGGCTCTCACGTGACCACCTCCTACAAGTCCGGCGGAGCGCTCTGGTCCTCCGGGAGCCACTCGGGCGTGGACTTCCAGGCGGCGTCCGGCACCTCCGTCGTCGCGGTCGGCGCCGGCACGGTCGTCGAGGCCGGCTGGGGCGGCGCGTACGGCAACAACATCGTGCTCAGGATGAAGGACGGCACGTACACCCAGTACGGCCACCTCTCCTCGATCGGTGTCTCCGTCGGCCAGAGCGTCGGCTCCGGCGAGCAGATAGGCGTCTCCGGCTCGACCGGCAACTCCACCGGTCCGCATCTGCACTTCGAGGCCCGGACCACACCCGAGTACGGCTCGGACATGGACCCCGTCGCCTACCTCCGTGCGCACGGCGTCCAGGTCTGACCCCACACGCGCGACACCGCTCCGACGAAGGCCCCGGCTCCGCGTGCCGGGGCCTTCGCCGTGTCCCGGGGGATACGCCCGCCGAAGCCCTCGCGGAAGTGGCCCCCGGCCAAAAGATATCCATGGATTCCACCCCGCCATCGGAAATTCCGGCCGATTGCAATAGAGTCACAGAACAGGCGTCGATCGGCCGCGTTTCGCGGGGATTAAGGCGGAGGTTCGGACATGCGCATTCCCGCGCATTCGGTATGCACGGCAATCCGTGACGACATCGTCTCGGGTGTCTTCGAGCGCGGCAGCCGCCTCACCGAAGAGGTGCTCGCGCGGCGCTACGGCGTATCCCGCGTCCCCGTGCGCGAGGCGCTGCGCACCCTGGAGTCCGAGGGGTTCGTCGTCACCCGCCGGCACGCCGGTGCCTGCGTCGCGGAGCCCACGGAACAGGAGGCCGCCGACCTCCTGGAGGTGCGGATGCTCCTGGAGCCACTCGGGGCGGCACGAGCGGCGCAGCGCCGTACGGAGGCGCACCTGAAGGTGCTCCGCGGCCTGGTCAGGCTGGGGCAGGACCGGGCGCGCCGGGATGAGGGGGAAGACCTGCGCTCCTTGGGCGGCTGGTTCCACGAAACGCTGGCCCAGGCCTCGGGCAGCCCAGCGCTGATCTCGCTGCTCACCCAGCTCCGTCACAAGATCACCTGGATGTACGCCGTGGAGCAGCCGGTCCGCCCCGCGGATTCATGGGCCGAGTACGGGGCTCTGGTCGACGCCGTGGCGCGCCGTGACCCGGAGCGGGCCAGGGTGCTGGCCGCCCAGCACGCGGAGCGGGCCACCGCGGCCCACCGGCTGCGGGGCGCGGACCGGTCGGGGCGCACGGCGGGAAGGGCCCGGGTGAGGTCTTCGCAACACCCCGTAAACATCGGGGGAGCCCGCCATTAACAATTGCACCGTATACACGTAGGGTAATTCTCGGAGGGCTTTCTTTTCGCTGCCCTTATTTGGTTTCACCGGGGCGTCGGCCGGCCCGGCCCGGAAAACAGAAAAGCCGCAGCTCCCGGTGGGGAGGTGCGGCCTTTCTGTAGAAAGGGATCCGATTCGACGAGGTCGAGTCAGACGGTCTCCGGAAGCTCTTCGAGCCCCTCGGTGACCAGCTTCGCCAGGCGGTCCAGGGCCGCCTCGGCGTCGTCCGCCTCGGACGCGAGCACGATCTCCTCGCCGCCCTGGGCGCCCAGGCCGAGCACCGCGAGCATGGAAGCGGCGTTCACGGGGTTGCCGTCGGACTTGGCGATCGTCACGGGGACGCCGGAGGCCGTGGCGGCACGGACGAAGATGGAAGCGGGGCGGGCGTGCAGGCCCTCGGCCCAACCGACGTTGACGCGGCGCTCAGCCATGGTTCTGCCCTTCACGTAACGATGAGTTGTCTAGACCAGTCTCTCATGCAGTGCGGACTGCTGTGCCCGGCCTCGCCGACCGCCCGTCGGCTCCCTCAGCGTGCCCCTGCGGCGCTCCCGCCGCGACCGGTGCCCCGGGCCGTAGGCTTTGGCCATGGAGCCCACTCCGGAGCAGAGTCCGCATCACGCGTACCCCGACCACTGGGAGGCGGACGTGGTGCTCCGCGACGGTGGTACCGCGCGCATCAGGCCCATCACCACGGACGATGCCGAGCGGCTGGTCAGCTTTTACGAGCAGGTGTCCGACGAGTCGAAGTACTACCGCTTCTTCGCCCCGTATCCGCGTCTCTCCGCCCGGGACGTGCACCGCTTCACCCATCACGACTACGTCGACCGGGTGGGACTGGCCGTCACGATCGGCGGCGAGTTCATCGCCACCGTCCGTTTCGACCGGATCGACGCCCGGGGCAGGCCCGCGTCGGCCCCGTCGGACGAGGCCGAGGTCGCGTTCCTCGTCCAGGACGCCCACCAGGGCCGCGGCGTGGCGTCAGCCCTCCTCGAACACATCGCGGCGGTGGCCAGGGAACGGGGCATCCGCCGCTTCGCGGCAGAGGTGCTGCCCGCCAACAACAAGATGATCAAGGTGTTCCGGGACGCCGGATTCACCCAGCAGCGCAGCTTCGAGGACGGCTCCGTCCACCTCACCCTCGACCTGGAGCCCACGGCCGAGTCCCTCGCCGTCCAGCGCGCCCGTGAGCAGCGGGCCGAAGCGCGATCCGTCCAGCGCCTGCTGGCCCCCGGGTCCGTCGCGGTCATCGGCGTCGGACGCGAACCCGGCGGCGTGGGCCGGACCGTGCTGCGTAACCTCCTCGGCTCAGGTTTCACCGGACGCACGTACGCGGTGAACACGTCCTTCGCCGCGGGCCTGGACACCGTCGACGGAGTGCCGGCCCATCGCTCCGTGGGCGGGATCGGCGAGCAGGTCGACCTCGCTGTGGTCGCCGTCCCCGCCGACCGGGTGCCCGAGGCCGTCGCCGACTGCGGCGAACACGGGGTCCAGGGCCTCGTCGTCCTCTCGGCCGGCTATGCCGAGCGCGGCGCCGGAGGCAGGGAACGCCAGCGGGAACTGGTCCGGCAGGCACGCTCGTACGGCATGCGGATCATCGGCCCGAACGCCTTCGGCATCATCAACACCTCCGACACCGTCCGCCTCAACGCCTCCCTCGCCCCCGAGTCGCCCAAGGCCGGGCGCATCGGGCTCTTCACCCAGTCCGGCGCCATCGGCATCGCCGTCCTGTCCGGTCTCCACCGCAGGGGCGCGGGACTGTCGGCCTTCATCTCGGCGGGCAACCGGGCCGATGTCTCGGGCAACGACTTCCTGCAGTACTGGTACGAGGACGAGAACACCGACGTCGCCCTGCTGTACCTCGAATCACTCGGCAATCCGCGCAAGTTCACCCGGCTCGCCCGCCGGACGGCCGCCGTGAAGCCCGTCGTCGTGGTGAAGGGCGCCCGGCACAGCGGCTCCAACCCGCAGGGGCACGCCGTACCGGTCAGCCGTATCCCCGACACGACGGTGTCCGCGCTGATGCGCCAGGCGGGAGTGATCCGGGTCGACACGGTGACGGAGATGGCCGACGTCGGACTGCTCCTCGCCGGCCAGCCCCTGCCGGACGGCCCCAGGGTGGCGATCCTGGGGAACTCGGAGTCGCTCGGCCTCCTCACCTACGACGCCTGCCTTGCGGAGGGGCTGCGCCCGCGCCCGCCCCGCGACCTCACGACGGCGGCGGGCCCGCAGGACTTCCGGCGCGCGCTGGCCGAGGCGCTGGCCGACGGGACGTGCGACGCCGTGATCGTGACCGCGATCCCCTGGGTGGGGGAGAACGGCGAGGCGGAGACCGGGGAGGGCGAGGTCCTCGCGGAGGCACTGCGGGAGGCGGCGGCCACCGGCCCGGCCAAGCCGGTGGCGGTGGTGCATGTGGAGATGGGCGGCCTGGCGCAGGCGCTCGCCGTCGCCACGAGCACCGCCGGCCCGTCCACGCCCCGGCAGGCCGGCCCTCCGACTGCCCAGCAGCCGCAGCCGCTCCCCCCGTCCGACACCCACGCCCCGGACCCGCAGCCCCAGCCCGCCTCCCCGCCGCTCTCCGACGCGTCGGCCACGGGTGGCCCCCGCACAGGAGCCCCGGCACGGGTGGAAGGCGCAAAGGGCGCGAGCGTCGACCGTCCAGGCCCCTCCGCGGGGCGGATCCCCGCCTACCCCGCCGCCGAACGAGCCGTCCGTGCGCTCGCCGAGGCGGTGAAGTACGCCCAGTGGCGGCGTCAGGCGGCCGCTCCCGGCAAGGTGCCCGAATTCCTGGACGACACCATCGACGAGCACGGCACCGCCCGGCTGATCGAGACACTGCTCGGCCCCGGCCCCGATCCGCGCGGCCGCCCGCTCACGCACGACGAGGCCCGAGAGCTCCTCGCCCGCTACGGGATCACCGTGCGGCCGGCACTCACCGCCCCCGATCCGGAGGCCGCTGTCGCCGCAGCCGCGAAGCTCGGCTACCCCGTGGCGCTCAAGACCACCGCACCCCATCTCCGGCACCGCGCGGACCTCGGTGGTGTCCGGCTCGATCTCGCGGGCGAGAACGCCCTGCGCCGGGCGTACGACGAACTGACCGATCTGCTCGGTACACCCGCCGAACTCCGGCCCGTCGTCCAGGCCATGGCTCCCAGGGGGGTCGACACCGTCGTCAGGGCGTCCATCGACGCCGCCGCCGGAGCCGTCCTCTCCTTCGGTCTGGCCGGCGCGCCGTCCGAGCTTCTGGGTGACACGGCCCACCGGCTCGTGCCCGCCACCGACCGCGACGCCGCCGAGCTGATCCGCTCCATCAAGGCGGCTCCGGTGCTGTTCGGCTGGCGCGGCTCCGCGCCGGCGGACACCGAGGCGCTCGAAGAGCTCCTCCTGCGGGTGTCCCGGCTCGTCGACGACCACCCCGAGGTCGTCTCGGTCACCCTGGAGCCCGTCGTCGTGGCGACACAGGGGCTGTCGGTGCTCGGGGCGAGCGTCCGGCTCGCACCACCGCCGGCCCGCAGCGATCTCGGTCCCCGCCGGCTCCCCAGCTACTGACCGCGCACGGACCCGCGCACGACGTCCCCGGCAGTCACCGGCCCCCCGTAGGATGGTGCGCATGGCAAAGACCGGTACCACGACCCAGGGGCTGCGCGCGGCGATCGAGCGCAGCGGCTACTACCCGGCCCTCGTGGCCGAGGCGGTGGAGGCCGCCGTCGGCGGGGAGCCGGTCGCTTCGTACCTGGTGCACCAGGAGACCACCTTCGACTCCAACGAGGTCCGCCGCCATGTCACGGTCCTCGTCCTGACGGACACGCGCTTCATCGTCAGCCACACCGACGAGCAGGCGGCCGACACGAGTTCCCCGACGCCGTACGCCACGACGTCGACCGAGTCGGTCAAGCTCGACCGGATCTCGTCCGTCGTGGTCAGCCGCGTGGTCGCCAACCCGGAGAAGTACGTGCCCGGCACGCTGCCCCGCGAGGTCGTCCTGACCATCGGCTGGGGCGCCGTCTCCCGCATCGACCTGGAGCCCGCGGCATGCGGTGACCCCAACTGCGAGGCCGACCACGGCTACACCGGCAGCTCCACCGCCGACGACCTGAGCCTGCGCGTCAGCGAGGCGGGGGACGGTCCGGACACCGTGCGCCAGACCCTCGCCTTCGCGCAGTCCCTCTCCGAGGCCACGGCCGCGACAGCGGCGACCGCCCGCTGATGGTCCAGCCCGCCTGGCAGGACCCCGTACTGCTCGCGCCCGAGACCGCGCCCGTACCCGAGTACGGCACCGGCTCGCTCGCCGATCTGCTCCCCACGCTCGTCGCGGGGCAGGGTGTACCCGGCTTCGAGGCGTCGATCGCGGAGCTCACCCCCGCCGACCGGAACTGCGTCTTCCTGATCGACGGACTCGGCTGGGAGCAGATCAGGGCACACCCCGACGAGGCGCCCTTCCTGCACTCGCTGCTGCCCACCTCCCGTGGCGGCACCGGCCGGCCGGTCACGTCGGGCTTCCCGGCCACCACGGCGACCTCGCTCGCCTCGGTCGGCACCGGCCTGCCGCCCGGTGAGCACGGCCTGCCCGGATACACGGTGCGCAACCCGGAGACCGGCGCGCTGATGAACCAGCTCCGCTGGAGGCCGTGGACCGAGCCCAAGGTGTGGCAGCCGCACCCCACCGTCTTCCAGCTCGCCGACGCCGCCGGGGTCCGCACGGCCCAGGTCTCAGCCCCCGCTTTCGAGCAGACCCCCCTCACCAAGGTCGCGCTCAGCGGTGGTTCCTTCCTCGGCCGGCTGACCGGCGAGGAACGCATGGACCTCGCCGCCGAGCGGCTCGCGGCCGGTGACCGGTCCCTCGTCTACACGTACTACAGCGAGGTCGACGGCCAGGGACACCGCTACGGCGTGGACTCCGATGCCTGGCGGGGCCAGCTGATGTACGTCGACGGGCTCGCCCGGCGCCTCGCCGAGCAGCTTCCGCCCCGCTCGGCGCTGTACATCACCGCCGACCACGGCATGATCGACATTCCGTTCGACGAGCAGTCCCGGATCGATTTCGACGAGGACTGGGAGCTGAGCGCCGGGGTCGCCCTGCTGGGCGGCGAAGGCCGTGCCCGGCACGTGTACGCGGTGCCCGGCGCACAGGCGGACGTGCTGACCGTCTGGCGCGAGGTGCTCGGCGAGCAGTTCTGGGTGGCGAGCCGGGACGAGGCCGTCGCGGCGGGCTGGTTCGGCCCCCGGATCGACGAGCGCGTGTACGGCAGGATCGGCGACGTGGTGGCCGCCGCCCACGACGACGTGGTGATCACCGCTTCGGTCAAGGAACCCCATGAGTCCGCGATGGTGGGCATGCACGGGTCGCTGACCCCCGTGGAACAGCTCGTCCCGCTCCTCGAAGTACGCTCGTAGCTCCGTCTCCCGCACCCCGTACCGCACACGCACCCCGAAAGGCGCGCACCTCCTCATGTCCGAGCTTGTGTTCTTCTCCGGAACGATGGACTGCGGGAAGAGCACACTCGCGCTGCAGATCGCGCACAACCGGTCGGCGAGAGGGCTGCAGGGTCTGAACTTCACCCGCGACGACCGCGCGGGGGAGGGGAAGCTCTCCTCCCGGCTCGGGCTGGTGACCGAGGCGGTCGAGGCGGTGCAGGGCATGGATCTGTACGCCTACGTCGTCGACCGGGTGTCGCAGGGCGGCAGGGTCGACTACCTGATCGTGGACGAGGCACAGTTCCTGGAGCCGGTACAGATCGACCAGTTGGCGCGGGTCGTCGATGACTTGGACCTGGACGTCTTCTCCTTCGGGATCACCACGGACTTCCGCACGGAGCTCTTCCCCGGCTCGCGACGGCTGATCGAGTTGGCGGACCGGGTCGAGACGCTGCAGGTACAGGCGATGTGCTGGTGCGGGGCGCGTGCCACGCACAACGCCCGCACGGTGGGCGGCGAGATGGTGGTCGAAGGTGAGCAGGTCGTCGTCGGTGATGTGAGCAGCCCCGCTGCGGAGGTCGGCTACGAGGTGTTGTGCCGACGTCACCACCGTCGCCGTATGACGAGCGGTTCCGTCCATGCCGGCGCGCTCTCGCCGGACGTCCTGCCGGTGGCCTCCGGCTGAGGACCGGGGACCGCGTGGCAGTGCGATGCGCGGCCGGGGCATCGTGCTCGGGTCGGAAACCGGTGCCGCGAGTCGGCGGCTACGGAGGTGAGTCGGACGTGTCCTTGATCCGCACGGCCGTGGGTCCGCCCGACGCCTGACGTCCACGCGGTCGCCGATCCTGGTTCCCCACAGCCGGCGCCCATCCTGATCCGGCCGGAACCCGACGACGGCGGGTGCGACGGCACCCACGAGGTGAAGCAGGGCACCGTCCCCGACGGCTGGCGTCCCTGACACGAGCACCGCAGGGCTTCCCGGCGCCCGGGTTCGCTGTACGTCCCCGAGCAGCCGGGAGGCCCTGACCACGAACGCGCCCGATCGCTCAGGCGGCGTAACGGGAGTGTTCGACGTGCCACACGTAGGAGGCGGCGATGCCTTCCATCGCCCGAGCGTGACGGGCGAGCTCTCCGACAGGCCCGGCGGTGAGACCGGTGATGAGACCGCGCAGGACGACGGCCTCCTCCTCACACATCCGGGCAGCTTGCCGGAAAGCCCTCTCGATGTCGCAGCCGTACTGGCGCATCAGTACCGTCGGCAGGCTGAGCGGGTCCGGCCCCTCGCGGGTCGCCTCCTTCGCGTACGAAGCGAGATCGTTGATCCATCCGGCGAGGTCGGCCACGGCCGACTCCAGCTCCCGGACCGCCGTCGAGGAGCGCTGCTGCGCGGTGAGCTCGTATCCGAGCGCCACCTCCGCGGCTGCCATGACGGTGCGCACGAAGACCGTGTGGGGGCGCATGGCCCGGTATTCGCGGATCGTGATGCGGTCGGGGGTGTGCAGGTGGTGCGCCTCCCAGAGGATTCCGAAGAGGTTGTCGCGCAGATGGGCGGTGATCCTCAGGTACTGCGTGGGCGTGGCCCGTTGCTCGAAGCGGACCAGGAGATCGCGCAGGGCGGCCCCGAAGACGCTCAGCTCGCCGGCGGAACGCTCGTCGTGGTGACCTGCGAGAAGCCCGATGAACTCGGCGTTCCTGCGGGCCAGTCCGGGGAGGTCGTCGGCTCCCGCTGTCTCGCCGCAGGTGTCGTCGAACGCGGTCAGCCACAGGAACAGGTCGGCACAGAGGAAGAGGCTGTCGATGTCGGCGGTCGGGAGCGTCCGGGCGATGCCCCGGCTCGTGATGTTGCACAGCGCCTTTCGCGCGCCCGGTGAGCCGACCAGGGGATGGGTGTCGAGCCACTCGCCGGTATGACGCTCGATGGCGTCCGCGTGAGGGCTGACGGAGAAGGGGCCGGGGAAGGAGTCGCGGAGGTCCGGCATCGGCAGGACGGCGGGGAGGGAAGGGGGTGCCCCTGGAGGGGAGTCGCTCATCCCGCGACCCCCACGACCGCACGCTGCCTGGCCTCGACCATCATGTTGAGGGAGGACGGGTGCACGGTGATCTCGGGTACCGGGCGGACCGGCTTTCCGGGAGCCGGGCGCAGTCGCCACCGGGACGCGACGAGTGCCGTGATGACGACGGCCTCGGTGATGGAGAACTGGTCGCCGATGCACATTCTCTTGCCGACCCCGAACGGGATGAAGGCCCCTCGCGGCGGCTGGGGCCGTTCCGGGGACCAGCGGTCAGGATCGAAGCGCAGCGGATCGGGAAACAGCTCCGCGTCCCTGTGCATGGCGTAGGGGCTCCACATGACGTCCATGCCCGCCGGCAGGCTGAATTCGCCGAGTTGCACGGGGGAGATGGTCTGCCGGGTGAGGATCCAGGCGGGATTGTGCAGACGCAGGGTCTCGTCGACGAGCCTGCGGGTGAAGAGCAGCTGAGGGATGTGTTCGAGGGTGATCGGTCCGCCCGCGAGCACGGAGTCGACCTCCTCGTGCAGTCTGCGCTCCAGTTCCGGGTTGCGGCCGATCTCGTGGAAGAGCCAGGCCAGCGTGACCGCGGTGGTCTCGGATCCTGCTGCGAGCAGCGCTGTGATCTCCGCCATGACCTCCTCGTCGCTCAGTTGGCCGCCGGTCTCGTTCGGGGTGGTCATGAGCAGGGACACCAGGTCGTCGTACGCGTCGGGGTCCGCCCGGTGGTCGGCGATGATGGCTGTGATGGTCTCGCGCAGCACGGCGTTGGCCGCCCGTGCCCTGCGGTTGCCGCGCGTCGGTAGCCGTTCCAGGGTCGAGATGGGCAGCATGGCGTGCGTCAGAGCGGCCTTGAAGACGGTGTCGACGCTGTTGAGGATCGTCTGCGCGGGGCCTGGTTCCGGGGTGGAGGAGAACAGGGCCGCCATGACGACGCCTTGTGCCATCAGCTGCATCTCGTTGGACACGTCGACGGTCCGGCCGTGGTCCCAGGCCGAGATGGACGGTTCCACGGTGGCCTGCATCATCTCGATGTAGCCCTTGACCTGTTCGCGGTGGAGGGCGGGGGACATCATGCGGCGTCGGTTCAGATGCTGTCTCCCCTCCGCGACAGGCAGCGGGTCTCCCCCGAAGAGCTTGAGTTTCTCGAAGAGCAGGCCCTTGTTGAAGTGCTGTGAATGGCGGGTGAGTACGTCCTGGAGCAACTCGTGCGAGTTGACCACGACTATCGGTTTGGGGCCGACGCGTATGCGCACGACGGGCCCGTAGGAGCGGAGCTTCTGGACGTAGTCCAGCCGGTTCCTGATGAGAGGCAGTGCGTGTCCTGCGAGTGGCAGTCGACCCGGCGCGGTCGGCGGCAGGTGGTTCTCGGTGCTCAAGTGCCTGTCCTTGTTTTCTCTGGGCGTTTCGCGGTGTTCGTCCGTACAGGGGCAGATCGGCTCAGAGGTGACGGACCCGCAGCATCTCCCGCGCGCCGAGGATCTCGGCTTCGATCATCGCGTCGGGCGCGTAGAGGGTCTTGTCGTGCCACAGGGCGGGGTGCTCGGTGCCGGCCTCCCGCACGGCCTCCAGATACGCCTCGGCACGGCCGAGCGCGCGGACCTGACGTGGCGTGGGTGCGGGAGGGGCTGCGGCGAGCAGGATCTTGACGGCGTACGCCGTCTCCTCGGCCGTGCCGCCCCAAACGCCCCACGAGCCGTCGTCCCGCTGGGTGTCCGCCGTCCAGGCGGCGGCTCCTGCGACCGCGGCCGAGGCTCGATGTCCTCCGTACTGTGCCAGCGCCCTGACGCACCGCTCGGTGGCGTAGTAGGGAGAGGCGTGCCATTTGTCGGGCCAGTGCCCTTCCGTGCTCTGCTGGCCGATCAGCCAGTCGCACAGCTTGTCCGCCCGCGGATCGTCGATGCCGTCCTCGGAGGGGAGGCGCCGCGAACAGCTGACCAGCGCCTGGAGCGCGTGGGCGTTCGCTGTGACCGACCCGGTGTCCTCACCGACGTAGCAGTCGAAGTGGCTGCCGTTGTGGAACGCGTCGAGCGGCCCGGCCCCGTACGGCCGGCCGACGAGTGAGGCCACCAGCACGGCCATCGCCGTGTCGTCGGCGTCCGTCATGAGGCCGGGTGCGCCGCGTACCCCTTCAGGGTCGTAGATCTCGTCGACCCACCCGCGAATGGTGGGCAGGGTGGCGGCGGGCAGCCCCGCCCGGGCGAGCGCGGCGGCCACCCAGAGTCGCTCGAAGACACGGATGGGGGCTGCTTCCGGGAAGAGACCGTCGTACCGGCGGGCCACGGGCTCGAGGTTCGCGACAGCCTGTTTCACGGCGGCGGGTGTATGTGACGCGGCCCAGGCGGCGGTCGCGGCCGGAGAGCTTCCGAGGAGACCGTCGACCTGGGGTATGAGAGTCCGAGGTATGTGCCCGGCTATGCCTTCGAAGGTGTGGTGAAGTTTGACGGGAAGGGTGCCCCGGGCCTCGTACCGTGCGGCCACGTGTGCGGGGGCCCCTTCGTGGTATCCGCCCGGTATCGCCAAGCGGTCCGCCAAGGCTCCGTCGGCCAGGCCGGGGACCTCGTCGGTGGCGAGGGCCAGGTGTTCGTTGACTTTGGAGACCAGTGCGGGAACGAGGAGCTCGGCTGCGGCCGTGTCGGGCCACGGGCCGTTCGGCGGGAGGGCTCGCAGCGCCGTCAGACCGCGTGTCGCCGCGCTTGCCAGCCGGGCCCTGACATCTCCGGAGACGGCGCCCCGCCGGAGTACGGCCAGCGCGGCCTCCACCCCACTGAGTGTCGGCAGCAGACGATAGGGCTCCGGGCCGTCACCCCAGCTGCCGTCGGGTGCTTGTGCGTCGATGAGGTAGCCGATCCGGCGCGCCTCACCGGGCAGCCAGGGTGCCGCTGAGATGACACGGGCCGTCTCGTACAGGGAGGGGCGCACACTGCCCCACCTGTCCTGGTCGACCCTGGCCACCAGATCAATGGCCTGTTCGGGAAAGGTCGTACCGTCGGGCGCGTTGCTCATGGGGGTGGTTTCCTCCTCGCGATCGGGATGAACGTGTACCGGGCGGTGCTGCCCTCATGTCCGGCGCGCGGTCGCGGCGTCCGCGAGCCTGCGCAGGGCGGCCGTCGTGACGCCGGGGAACGGGGCCTCGTCCAGGGCTGCGAGCGCCGTGGCCCGTCGCTCGGCGATCATTTCCTCCACGCGCGCCCGGGCGCCCGTGGAGTCGAGGATCGTACGTATCACCTGCGCCTGGTCCTCGTTCAGGTCGCTCCGGCCGACAAGGCTGTTCAGGGTGCGCGACTCGGAGGGAGACGCTCGTCGGACCGCGAGCGCCATCAGTACCGTGCCTTTGCCCGCGCGTAGATCGTCGAGTACTGATTTGCCTGTGTCGGCGGAATCACCGAAGACCCCGAGCAGGTCGTCACGCAGCTGGAACGCCTCTCCCAGCGGTATTCCGAAGGCCGTGCACGCCTCCAGTACCGGTGGGGCGGCGCCGGCCAGAGCCGCTCCGATGTGCAGTGGGCGCTCTATGGTGTATTTCGCCGTCTTGTACCGGATGATGCGCAATGGCGTCTCGACGTCGTCGGACAGGCGCCCGGTCGTCTGAAGATCCAGGAGCTGGCCGTACATGACCTCGCTCCGCATTTTCGCCAGGAGCGGCCTGACCTGGGCGAGCCGGTCAGGGGCGGCCCCTGCGGTCTCCAGCAGCTCGTCGGACCAGACGAGCGCCAGGTCTCCGAGAAGTACGGCTGCGCCGAGACCGTGAGCCTCTGCCCTGTCGTGGCGCCCACCGCCGTCGGTGTAGGTCATGGCGAGAGCGCGGTGGGCGGACGGCTGCCCGCGACGGATGTCGCTGTCGTCCATCACGTCGTCGTGTATCAGGGCGAACAACTGGAAGAGTTCGAGGCTGGCGGCAGCACGAACAGCGGCCGCCGGGTCTCCGGTCGCCCCTGCCGCCTGCCATCCGTAAAGGCACAGCCGGGAACGCAGGCGCTTACCTCCGGCCAGAAGCCTGCGGAGGGTGGACGTCAGGTGCAACAGCTCGCTACCCGGGGCCGCTCGGTCCTTGGAGTCCAGGAAACCCGTGAGCGCGGAACCCACCCCGTGATGCAGGGAGGAGACGTCAGGAGGAGCGGGGAGTATCTCAGTCATCGGTCGATCCCTTAATCGAGAACCGTCATGTCATTTCGTTCGCACAGAGGACGGACCAGGGCCAAGGTCTCCTGGACGACGTGGTGGGGCCGGCCGTTCGCACGGGCGGCCCCACCACGTCGCAGTGGCCGCGTGAGCTAGGCCGAGGGCCTCGACGGCACCCTGGGGTCCATGTCCGCCGAGGCCGGTCCCTGTTCCTTCCTGGGCTCGGCGGGGCTCCGGGACCAAGGCGTTGCGCCCTTGGCGTCCGGGGTCAACGGCGTGAACCGCGCGGGCAGCGCGGTGAGCGTCCGGTGAACGGCCCCGGCCCGGTAGACGAGTTGTCCGGCAGGCACGGCCAGTTCGATGTCCGGCAGATAGCTGACGAGGCGTTCGATCGCGGTGGTGGCGATGAGCAGTGCCACGTCACTGGCTGGACAGGCATGAGGACCGGCCGCGAAGGCGAGGTGCGCCTTGCTGCCCGAGCGGTAGCCGTCGGACGGGGTGCCCGAGTGGGGGCAGGTGTTCGCGGCGGCGTACGAGACCATGACGGGTGATCCTGCGGATATGGCGGTCCCGTGGAAGTTGATGTCCTCCTTGGGCGTGTGGAAGCTGTAGTTGGCCAAGGGGGATTCGTTCCACAGCGCGTCGTTGATGGCGTGCTGAATGGGCAGACTGCCTGTGGTCAGGGTGCCGAAGTAGCGCTCGTCACTCAGCATGCGGACGAAGGTGTTCGCGATGAGATTGGCCAGTGGCTCGTTACCCGCGCCGAGCGTGATCAGAATCTGGTTGGTGGCCTCTTCCTGGTTCAGGCCGTTGGGATGATCGATGAACCAGGACGTCAGATCCTGCCCGCGCTGAGCGGCCTTGGTGGCGTAGAGCGTCTGGAGATAGGCGCCGAACGCCTGTCCGCCGGCTGCCTGCCTTTCCGGATCGCTGTCCACCATCGCCGCGAGGGCCCACACAAGCCGAGGGCCGTGCTCGTCGGGCATGCCGAACAAGGCGTTGAAGATCATCAGGGGCAGTTGGTGCGCGTACTGACGGACGAGGTCGACATTCCCTGTGTCGGCGAAATCCTGGAGCAGAGTGTCCGCGTACCGGCACGTCAGGGCGCGTACCTCGTGGGGGTCCAGGAGGCCGAAGCTGTCAGTGATCACGCGCCGAAGGTGTGCGTGCTGCTCGCCGTCGGCGAAGAAGAGGCTCGGCCGCCATTCCACCAGGGGCCTGATCGGACTGTCCTCCGGCACCTGGTGAAGCCAACTACGGGTGTCCTTGGACCAGGTGTCCGTGTCCCGCAGGAGTTCGATCGCGGCCTGGTAGTCGGTGACCAGATGGACAACGACGCCAGGGGCGACCTCGGCGACACCGACGGGCCCTTGCATGCGCAGCAGTTCATAACTGCGCTTGGGGTTTGCAGCGTGCTCGGCCCCGTGGAGGGGCACGGGAGCATCGGTGGGGGTGATGGTCACGAGGTTTCGGCTCCGGCTACTGCAGAGGAGATGGAGTGGGCGGTGAGGGCGATGAGGGCTTCGAGGCTGCTGTTCATGTCACGCGCGTCGCAGGTGACCAGAGGGGTGGCCGGGTCGAGATCGAGCTTCGAACGGAGCAGCTCTGTCGGGTAGTCGGGTGAGTCCGGGAAAGCATTGACGGCGACGGCGTACGGCAAACCGCGCTCCTCGATGAGGTCCATCACCTCGAAGGACTCGTCCAGACGCCGGGTGTCGGCCAGGACGAGAGCGCCGAGAGCTCCGAAGGCGATGCCCTCCCACAGGGGAAGGAAGCGGCGCTGCCCCGGAGTTCCGTAGAGGTACAGAACGATTTTGTTGCCCGGCAGGGTCCGGCGGCCGAAGTCGATGGCCACCGTGGTGGTGGTCTTGTGGCGAAGACCGACGAGGCTCAGGTCGTCGGTGGTGGCCGCGGCGTCGGTCATGACCTCGTCGGTGTGCAGCGTCGGTATCTCCGACAGTGTCTGTATCGACGTCGTCTTGCCCACACCGATGGGACCGGCGACGAGGATCTTGATGCGTTTGTGCGTCCCCTCCGGCAGGTAGACCGGGCGCGCGCTAGGCGACGAGGAGTTGGCGGAGTCCACTCAGAACCTCTTCCATAACTGCTTTCGACGGACGGTCGGCGCGCAACGCGGTGAGAGCGTCCGGGACCGGGTCGCTCGCCTCTAAGTGCCCGTCGTTGACGAGCTGCCCCGCGATCATGAGGCTCGCGCCGACCGGGAGCTTGAGGTAACCGGCTACCTCGATGACGCTGAGGGAGCCGTCAACGACAAGTTCGACCATGCGCAGCTGTATCGGTGTGTGATACGTGGGGAGAGGAAGGCCGGTGGCACGGAGGGCTGTCAGCCTGTCCAGGCTGCCGGAGGCCGACGCCTCGGAACCTCCCGTTCCCAGATAGGGCGGAAGCAGCCTCCGCTCCCGACTCATGACAGGCCGTCCTGGGCGCGGGCGGGGACGGACATGCTCTGCTGGCCGAGCTTCATGGCTTGGCGGGCCATGGCACCCGCCACCACCCCCATGGGCATGTCGTCGGTGCCCGCAGCGGCGATCAGGGTGTTGTCCCCGGCAGGCATCACCATGTAGATGCCGTGCTCGTTCTGCGTGGTCGCGGTGACCAGGGGGGTGTTCTCCGGCTGCCCCAGGGCCGTATTGGTGGCAGCCCGGGCGGCGGCGTAGAAGGCGGACGTCATCGCGCCTATGCCCTCCGCGTCGTCCCGCTTCAGATGCTCCGAGGTGGCCTGAACCATGCCGTCCCGGGTCATCGTCAGGGCATGCAGGACGCCCTTGATCTCGGTGATCGGCTTCAGGTACCAGGCGGCCTGATCGGGCTGGCTGTAGTTGTTCAGGGTCACGGTGTTTCCTCCGAATCGGTGGTTGCTCGGCCGCTGGCCAGCCCCTCCTGGAAGTCGTTCCAGGTGTCTTGGGCGCGGCGAGGATCCTGGGGCTGGTATCGGGGCGCGGGATCCTCCACGGCCGAGACCGCGAGGGAGCGCCGGTTGCGCTGCGGCAGTTCGGGCGCGGCTCCGGCGTCCGCGGCAGCAGCGGGGCTGCGGCGCGGCTCGGCTGCGGCGGCGGACTGCGCGGGGAGGGGGCGCTTGCGGACCTGGGGAGCGGAGGCGGGCAACGGGGCCATCGCGGACGGGGGCTTCGCCTCCTCGTTCATCGAGGTCAGCAGGTTGGGCGGAATCGACAGCACAGCACGCACCCCTCCGTAGGCGGATTGGTGGTTGATGGAGACGGCGAAGCCGTAGTCGGCCACGAGTTGGCCGACGGCGGCGAAGCCCTGCGACGGCGGGTCACCGAGGTCGGTGAGCATCACTTCCTGCTGGTCGCCCGAGAGCAGGCGTGTCCCGCGGACGGTCGCCTCCGCGGTCATGCCCGTGCCCGAGTCGTCGAACGTGATGCACACGTTGCCGTTGCCGGTCTGGAGCACGCTGACCTCGACCATCAGGTCGTCGCGTGAATGCTCGAGTGCGTTGGCCATCAGCTCGGCGCAGGCCATCGCGATGGGCTCCGCGGCACGTCCCACGACGCCGATGTCGGAGGACCGGAGTCGCGAGATGATCTGGATGCGTTCGAAGCCGCGCAGCCGTGAGGAGGCACCGCCGATGATCTCGGTGATGTAGGTGTCCTTGCGGACGTGTCCCGGCCAGGCCCCGTACGCGACGGCCGACTTCTGCAGGAGCCGCAGCAGCTGCTCGTTGAGGTGGTCCGCCTGGAGCAGCCTGCTGGTCAGGCTCTGCGGGGCACTGAACTCGTGCTGCAGCTCGTCGATCTCCGTCTGCAGACGGTAGGAGAGCGCCTGCGCGTCCTGGTTCGTACCGCGCAGGGCGGCCCGGGCGGCAGCGTCCACCCGGCGTCGTTCCTTGAGCAGGTTGACGGATACGTGCTCAAGCACGGAGTCGAGGAGAAGCGCATCGTCGGAACCGGCAAGCCTCTCGTGCAGCAGGCCGGGAACGGGATGGTGCGAACTGATCAGGTTCAGTGCCAGTGCGGGCAGCCGCGTGGAGACGAGATGACGCACCTCGTCACGGAAATCCTCCGCATAGGCTTCGACTTCGCCGGTGTAGGTCTCAGCGGATCTCCTTTCCTTTGCCGCTGCCAGAGCGCGCGCTTCGGCATCTCGCATGCGGGATTCAAAGCTGTCGCGGGCTGATTGGAATTCCCTGCTGCGCCGAATGTGTTTCTTGCGCGAGCGTGCCAACAGCGCGACTGCGACGGTCAGAAGGACCGTCGCGGCGCCGAGTGCTATGGCGATTTCTGATAGCAAGGTCACGGGAGAAGGGTCCTAGGGTTGGGTTGGAGCTTCTGGAAACTTGCCCTTGGGCCAAGTCGGTTTGTAGAGACGCCAGTTGCCGTTTCCGGATGCGCCCGGAGGGCCTGCGGGCGGGTGATCGACCGCGTCGTACGGCAGGTATGAATGATCCGTGAAGATTTCAACGGGCGGGGCCCACCTGCCGCTCCATGGCCGTTGAGGTGGCACGGAGCGCATGCAGACAGGCCCAGTGCGACGCCGCGATGCTTGGCGGACGCCTCCCGGCGCGCTGCCTGACGCCACCTCAGAACCGCCGCGACGGGCCGCCTTTGAGGCGGCCGCAGGGCCGGTCCGGCCGTCGGCGGCAGGGGATCTGGATCCATCAGGGCTCCGTTGAGGGGCGGGGTCACAGACGATATCGGGGGCTCTCCGCCGTCAATCGCCGTGATGCTGCGGCGACCTGGCAGGTCAAATCCTCTTCATTGTAGGTGGGTTGCAACGTTGGCGCAGCACGGGCGAAAGCAGCAACCGGAGTCCAATTGGGACG
Organism: Streptomyces sp. NPDC005752; assembly: GCF_040630715.1. Taxonomy (NCBI): domain Bacteria; kingdom Bacillati; phylum Actinomycetota; class Actinomycetes; order Kitasatosporales; family Streptomycetaceae; genus Streptomyces; species Streptomyces sp. NPDC005752. The sequence continues at coordinate 89,363 of NZ_JBEXYB010000033.1, forward strand.
AAGGGGGACCGTCCGTGCAGCGGTTCCGGCCAGGAAAAGGGCACCTTCCCCGCACGCTACAAGCGTTGAACCGGACCGCCGCAGTTCGTCATCGCGCGCTTCGCGCCGTGCGCGGCCAAGTGACCCTGCGCACGGAATCGTCGGGCGCCCACCGATCGGGACATCCTGCTCGTGGCGATCGGCCGCCCTGCCCCAGTTGCCCTTGCGGAAGGCCGGCTTCGGCAGACTCGTCGGGCTCGTCCGGTTCATGGCCGCCCGGCTGATCGACGAGGCTCCCCACCACTGGACGAGCAGACCGTGGTCCGGCGGCAGGGAGAGGCACCCCCGACGTCGCCTCGCCGGCCCGCCCTTCGGCGATCTCCACGCAGATTCGTGACCGTCGGCGAGGTGGGGGAGGACGTCTGCGCCTGTTGCCGCGGAACCGTGGAGTCGGGTGCCGGTGCCGGTGACCATCCCGTGGGGGTGCAAGCCGCAGGGGGCTGACCTGCGCTTGTGACGCCGCTGAAACACGCAGGTAATCATCCTTGGAACACGGGAGTGACGCGTCTCGACTTTGATCGCATGCGTGTCCTGATGAGGGACGTGTGCCCGCCCGATCAGGAGGGGCACCAACGCTCGCTGAGAGGAATCACAGAATGCAGCAGTCCGAGATGCAGATCACCAACCTGGAAGCGCTCTTCGGGGACATGGAGGAGCAGCTGACGGTCATCAGCGAGCCCGCCGGCACCGGCGGTTTCGAGGGCCCGGCCATGACCACGCTCCCCTGCGCCACCACCGCCACCCGCATCTCCGTGGCGACCAAGTGCTGACGAAGCGTCACTAGCACTGAGCCGCGGTCGGTCCCGGGCCCGGGACGGCGGCGCGACCCAGGGCGAGCAGTGCTCCGCACACCCCCGCGGCCCCAACCGGCGAGACCTACCGACCCACGAG
>NZ_JBEXYB010000034.1:0-88524 GCF_040630715.1 Streptomyces sp. NPDC005752
TGAACTCGATCAGCGAGGCGTTCAACCACCATCGCCTGCCCCTGGAACTCGTTGAACCACTGACCGCCGCCATGCCGACGATGGAGCGCGAACTCTTCGAACACTCCCTCTACATCCTTGGCGCCACCCACGCCACGCAGGCCCGGCCGCTGATCGAGCCCTTCCTCCACCACCCCGACCCAGCGGTGCGTGAAGAAGCCCGGCTCGCAGCAGCCGAGATCACCGCAGCCGAGTCGGACGGCCTCACCCACAACTCTTGACTATTGCTCCGGCCGGGGGCGTACGCACCCTCCAGCCCGTTGTATGAGACGGATAGCAGGCATCGCACCGCACCGGATCGCGGACCAGTCTCCGGGAGAGCCCCGGAGTGTGACCTTCAGAGCTTCATGTCGCCGCATCTTCAGCGATATCTGGCGCTGAATCGGCGGCTTTGTCCGGGAGTTGCGAAGGCGCGTCTGCTGGCGCGCGATAGGTTGCCCGCCATGACTGAACTGCAGTCCGTCACCTGGCCGCCCGCCCCGATCAGGACCGAGAGGCTCGTGCTCCGTGAGTCCGGGGCCCGGGACCGTGCGACGTTCATCGAGCTGCTGGCATCGCCAGAGGTGCACACCTACCTCGGTGGGCCCCGCCCGCGTGACGAACTTGAGCGCGAGGTGCCCGAGGTACCTGGACAATGGCCCGGGTGTTTCGTCGTTGATCTCGACGGGGCGATGATCGGTGAGATCCTGCTCAGGAGAGCACCGGAGCACGGTCGCCCGGCCGCCGAGGGGAAGGTGGATCTCGGCTACCTGTTCCTCCCGCGGGCGTGGGGATTCGGGTACGCCGCCGAGGCGTGCGCGGCGGCACTCGACTGGTTCGACGGTGTCCTTCCCGGTCAACCCGTGGTGCTCCACACCTAGACCGCCAACGTCGGCTCGATGCGTCTCGCGGCAAAACTGGGGTTCACCGAGGTAGAGCGGTTCCATGCCTGGGAGGCCGAGCAGTGGCTCGGCCTGCGGCCCCCGGCCGCACCGTACGCCTGATCCTGTGCTCGAAAGGGGGGTGTGCCGGTGGACACCGAAACCGGTGATCCGGGTGGTGCCGCAGCGGAGCTTCCGCAGGAGCCGCCCTACTCGTCCGAGCCGTCGTCGCCCCGAACTCTGCGTTCGGTCACGATGGAAAGGGCCCGTACGTGCCCGTAGATGACGGTGGGGGAGTGCTGATACTTGTGGAAGGTGTCAGTCCCATTGCCGGTCCGTTGCGGGTCGACCGGCGTAAACGTTCTCGGAAGGGATCACTCGACGACGCACCGAACTCCACGGCGCCTTCGCCTCCCTCGCCTGCAGGCTCACCTACTGCCGACGGCTCGAGACGGCACGCTCATGGTCGTGTTCCGAGATCTGAGCGATGTCCGCGCTCGGCATTCGGTGAGAACCGTCAGCTTGCGGAAGAACCGGCGTCAGTAAAGACCCTCCCTGGACTTCGTCGTGTCCCTCGCAGCGGGCCCGGAGGCGCCGGAACTGTCGAGCAATTCGACGCCCGCCGGGGCCGTCACCTTCGAGGTGACCCGTCAGGCGGCCGATGAAGCCCACCGCGCGCGTCGGCTACCGGTCCCTGCGAGTCACCGTGCTCGACGCCTCGACGGTGTCCACCACAAGCCAGTGCTCCGAGAGGTAGTGGACCTCGTCACCTGCATAGCCGAGCACGTACTGGACGTTCCCGACCCGGTCCGGCAGAACGTCCTCCAGGACGAACGTTCCGTCCTCGGCCACCGCGACTGGCGGCAGGTCAGCGACCTCCAGGCCATTCAGCCGCTGCGCCGTGATCCGCGGGGCCTCGGTAGATGCCAGTCCGTCCAGGTCCAGTCGTCCGGTCACCGTGAACTGCCTCCCGGCGACGGCCGGGCCGTGCGTCACGTCCACGAAGCGCGACGGTGCCAGGGCCTCCCGGGTCTGAATCGTGTGCAGCCAGAACCTCGTGCCCTCCTGGTCGGAGGTCACGACGAAGAGCTGTTGCCCGTCCCCGGAGAACTCCATGCCCCGCGGGACGACGCGCCGGCCCGCGGCCTCGTCCTCGAAGCTGATGCGCAGCGGCTGCCGATCGACTGACGGGTCGGCGAACGCCAAAGTCAGGTCGGCTGTATGGCCTGAAGCCGCGCCACCCTGGGCGAACCACTTGCCGTCGGGGCTGAAGGCGACGGCCGTGGGCGCCACGCCCTCCGGCAGCGGCGCGTAGTGGTTCTCGAGGAAGCGGGCGTCCTGGCCGCCGAGCAGCACGGTCCCCCGGATCCCGTCGGCCACCGCGAGAACAGTGCCGTCCGCGGAGAAGTCGGCGTCCCGGAAGTCCATGCCTTGGCCGGTGCCGTCCTCGGTAAACCTGCGTTCCCCCAGGAACTCCAGCAGGTTCCCGTCCGCCCCGTCCGTCACCCGGTAGATCCCCAGGTCAGGGTCAGCAGTCGGGGACCAGCGTTCTGGAGCGGTCACCAGCAGACCTCCGGGCCCTCCTTCGAGATGGACCGGGGCGCTCGAGTACATGACCTCCTCGGCCTCGCCGCCTTCGGCCGTCGCGGCCACGCCGACACTGCCTGGTGCATCGGCGCAGCCCCCGGTCGATGCGGCCAGCCGGCTGGTGAAGAACAGCCGCCCGCCGGTGTGCACCAACTCCCGCCCACAGCTGTCGGCCGGCGCCGGAGTCGGGTCGACGAGGTGCAAGGCCCCGCTGTAGTGGGAGTAGTTCGCGATGTGGTCCGATTGCCCGGCGTAGACTTTTGAGCCGTCCGGCTCCACCGCGACGCCGGACAGGGGGGCGGCCATGTGGGCGCTTGCGACGGCGGGCCCTGCGCCCCCGTAGAGCACGCCGATCAGCTCGCCGTCCCGCGACCCGTCCGGATAGACTCGGTCGCCAGCGATCCACACGCGCTGGCTGACGCCGTCCACCGTCATCTGGGTGAATGACGCGGCAGACAGTTCCACGCCCGGACCCGACGGCACCACGGCCGCTGCGGCGTTGTTCGGGGCGGCGGCCCCAGGGGCTGCAGACGCGGTGCCGGTGACCGTCGTCAGCGCCGATCCGGCCAGCGTGCCCGCCAGCAGCACCGTCGTCAGCCTGCTGCCTCTTCCTGACGCATTCTTCAACGCCGATCCCACCCCTGATGTCAGCGCACCACCGCCGAACGGGCGGCGCTCGTTTAGATACGAAAGCGTCATCAACGAGCTGAGACAAGCCGCTTTAACGCCGAAATTGGGCTTGTCGGTGTGCAGCGGGCTGGCTGGCCTCGTGTGTCGTGGGTGCGCTGGGAGGTTGGGTGCACGGTTCCGGGCACGCCAGCAACGCTGATTCCGCCATTTGGATCGGCTGGCTCTGCGAATGGAATGGGCTCATCCGGATCGCTGGTGCTCTGACGGGGAAGGTCCGCCGGGTCGTTGGACGGTGACAACGGCGCGGGAGCTCTTCAGGCCCCCTTCGGCGGGTGACGGCGGCGTGATGGTGGGCGCGGCCGATGGCGATCTGGACCATCCGGCCAATGTCGTCGGGCGCGTCGGCGCGGGCCTGGATCCGCTGGAGTGCCCGGGTGAACACGCCGTTCAGGCCCAGCGACGGCAGCACTTCTCAGGCGTCCGCTCGACCCGGCCGCCTGGTGAAGCGCCGTATCCCCTTTCGGGTGGGCTTGAGGGGCTTGTCCTCAGGCGGGACCACGACCTGAACCGCAGTCAACGCCGGCTCGAGAGCCGGGGGCGGTCCTTCTGCGTTCTGTCCGCCCCGTTCAATCCGTCTCCGGACAGCCTGCGCCATGGCGTGATGGGACGGTTCTCGCAGCAGGCCCTCCATGGACAACCGCTCCCACATGTGCAGCAGTTCTTTCCCTCGGGTTGCTATCTGCCCCTCGTCCTCAAGCCGTTGCCACGCAGCAGTGGCGCGGACCACCTCTGGGGCGGCCCGATGCAGATCGATGCCACAACGGATGCGCGCGACCGTCAGCGCGAGAGCGGTGGAGATCACATAGTCGCCGCGAAGATAGGCGATGTACGCCTCGATCGCTCTGGCCTCCAGTGACAGCTCGTCCTCCGCACCCCGGCGGAGCGTAAGGTGCTCCCGTAGTGCACCGGCGAGGACAAACGCTGCGTGCAGTTCCTCGCGTTGCGCGTGCTGGATGATCCGCTCGACGCGGGCGAGCGGAGGGAAGGCTTCTTCCTCCGCGATGGTTCGCTCGCGCCCTGGTGGCAGGTCCTCATCCTCGGCGATGGTTCGGCTCGAACCGTCTGGGTACACCCGGAGCCGCGCGATCTGCCGCGCACTGCGGTCGATGACGGTTGCCGCCACCGGAGCCCCCAGGGCGCGGGCGAACATGGCTACGGCGTCGAGAATTGCCTCGTGGGCTGGGCGCATGCCACCCATCACCAGCAGGTGCCCGTTGACCACTGTCGACCCGTCCTCGGCGACGTATGCGTCGAGGCGGATCAGCGGCGGTGCGCTTAGGGCTGGCAGATTCCCCTTGTTATGGGGTGTCAGCGAGTGAGACATCCGCTCAGACTCCGGGTCGTCAGGGACGGGCAGGGAACTAGCTGGCGTGGTCGCGTTGGTGCGACCGGCTATAGCAGGAGGGGCACTCCCAACCCCCTGTGGACATCTTTCCTTTGTGACGTGAGCCTAATAGATAATCAAGTCCGCGAAATCTCCACTGCTGGCCGACCGGTTGTGCCCTCCCTCAGCGTTACTCCCTGCCTGCACGTGATCCGCCCTACGGTGCGGTGACCATCTGGCGCGGGCATCATTGAGGATCGCCATGGGGTGCTCACGAGGCTGCGGATCTTCGTGTGGTCCCGGTTGTGAAGTCGGCGCCGGTCGTGCAGGCTCTCGCTCCACGTCACCTCCTCGACCGGCCGGCTGGGCGGTGGCGGCGTTTCTCTCGCTCGCCGGCCCTGGCCAGCAGCTCGCCCCACCCGGTGCGGGGCGCCTACCTGGTCATGGACGTGGTGGGCTGTAATGTGCTCGTCCCGTTCAGCGCCGCCTGCCTGCTGACCGGCGCGGTGCACCCACGAACGATTTGCTGCTGGTCCACATGCAGCCGGTCGCACCGCTCGCGGACGCGGCCTCCGTGCGGCGCCGTCGGCCGCGAGTTGAGGGCGATGCCCATCCAGCGGATCACGGATGCGGCCGCCGCCCTGCTGGTACTGCTCACGGCGGCCGCGCTGTCGGTGTTCCAGCCGCGAGGGATGACCCGATACGGGTTCCGCCTGCTCGGGCAGGTCCGCAGCCGCGCCTTCGATGCAGCGGGGCGAGCTCGGCTTGGTCGATGTCGCCGGGGTCGGCCGGGGCAGGTGGCGAGCATGCATGCCCTTTTCTGCATCCTGTACCGCAACTGATCACACGCGGACCCAGCGCCTGCCGTGACGCCGCTCAGCTACGGGGGAGCATCCGGCGCGCGCCGTAGACGGCGGCGCCCAGCGCGATCACCACGGTGCCCCACAGTACCGAGGTGGCCGGGAGGGCGAAGGCCAGGACGAGGCAGCCGGCCGTGCCGAGGACCGGCACGATGCGGGGCGGGCGGCCCTCCGCGGGGGTGAGATTCCAGGCGGCGGCGTTGGCGACGGCGTAGTAGGCGAGTACGCCGAAGGAGGAGAAGCCGATCGCCCCGCGCACGTCCGCGAAGGCCGCCAGGACGGCGACGACGGCGCCGACGGCGATTTCGGCGCGGTGCGGTACCTGGGAGCCCGGGTGGACGGCGGCCAGGACGTGCGGAAGATGGCGGTCGCGGGCCATCGCCAGGGTGGTGCGCGAGACGCCGAGGATCAGCGCGAGCAACGAACCGATCGCCGCGACGGACGCACCGACGCGCACCACCGGGACCAGGCCGGGCACACCCGCCGCGCGGACCGCGTCGGCCAGCGGCGTAGAGGTGCCGGCCAGGGCGTCAGGGCTGAGCATCGCGAGGACGGCGAGCGCGACGACGGTATAGACGACCAGGGTGATGCCGAGGGCCACCGAGATGGCGCGGGGGATGGTGCGGGCCGGGTCGCGGACCTCCTCGCCGAGGGTTGCGATGCGCGCGTAGCCGGCGAAGGCAAAGAACAGCAGCCCGCCCGCCTGGAGCACGCCGTGCCATCCTGCGTCAGTGCCGACGGCCCAGTGCCCGGTGTCGGCCGCCGAGCTGGTCAGGCAGGCGGTGACCACGGCGGCGAGCACCGCCAGGACGACCGCTACGACTGCCCGGGTCAGCCAGGCGGCCTTCTGCACGCCGACGTAGTTGACCGCGGTCAGCGCGACCACGGCGGCGACCGCCACGGCGTGGGCCTGCGCGGGCCATACGTAGGAGCCCACGGTCAGGGCCATTGCCGCGCACGAGGCGGTCTTGCCGACCACGAAGCCCCAGCCTGCCAGGTAGCCCCAGAACTCGCCCAGGCGCTCGCGGCCGTAGACATAGGTGCCGCCGGACTGCGGGTAGCGGGCCGCCAGCCGGGCGGAGGAAGTGGCGTTGCAGTACGCCACCACGGCCGCCAGCGCCAGCCCGACCAGCAGCCCGGAGCCGCCTGCGGAGGCGGCCGGGGCCAGCGCGGCGAAGATGCCCGCGCCAATCATTGACCCGAGCCCGATCACCACGGCGTCGAACACACCCAGGTGGCGCTTCAGTTCTCCCGGCCCGGACTGTCGAGCCGGCCTGTTCATGCCCTGCCCTCTCCATAACGAGTGTCGATATCGGCGCACGATATCCGAGCCCGGTACCTGCGGATCTCGGACCGGCCCGGCACACATCACGGGCGAAGCCGCTGTGACCGGGCAATATCAAAGCCTGTCAGCCACCTATGGCTTTCGCCCCGGTGCTCTCGACGACCGGTACGTCCAGGGGGCGGGCGAGCCCGACCACGCCCTCGTCGAGGCGCTGCAGATGACGCAGCACACGGAAGGTCACCGTCCCGGAGGGCGGCGCGCCGGATCCGTCGCCCCGCAACGTCGACGCGATGCTGGCACCTGCCCGGACCTTGCCGCCGGCCCCCTCGTCCCCGACGTGGGCGGCGAGCACCTCGATGTTGTGGGCGATCCGCTGCCCAGCCCGGTGCAGGCGTGGATCGGCCGCCACCGTCTTGCTGTGCGGGACGAGTTCGGCGGTCGCCGCGAGCGCTCGGGCATGGTAGGCGCATGTCTCCAGGAGCGCCACCAGATAGCGGACGGTCTGCCGTCGGCCCCGCAGCGGGGTGATCGGATAGGTCAGCGGGCCGGTGGAATCGCGCAGTTCGTCCAGAGCCGTGTCCAAGCCGCGGGCCTTGCCGAGCAGGTCGGACGCAGGGCCGCCGCTGAGCTGCTCCACCGATGCGGATGCGACATCGCCGAGCCGGTCGAGAACAGTTGACAGCAGTTCGTCGGTACGGCGGTCCGTGTGCACCGGCAACACCAGCACGGCGGCGATGATGCCGCACGCGGCGCCGATCGCGGTCTCCTCGATGCGCAGCACCAGCACGTCGAAGCTGTACGAGTTCAGCAGCGTGTACAGCAGGCCCAGCATGGCCGTGACGAAGAAGGACATGACCGCGTACGACAGCGGTGCGGTGAAGAACATCGCGAAGATGAAGACGAGCACGAGCGCGAACGCGAACCAGGTGTGGTCACCGACCAGTCCCGCCAGTGCGACACCGGCCACGGCGCCGAGCAGGGTGCCGAGGAGCCGACGGTATCCCTTGACCAGAATCTCGCCGGTCGAGGCGGTGTTCAGGAAGACCACCCAGCATGTGAGAACGGCCCAGTACCAGCGCTGGGTGGAGAGGAGCTCGCCGCCGATGATGGCCAGGACCGAGCCGACCGAAACCTGGAAGGCCGCTCTCGTGGTGGGACGCTGCAAGCCCGTGCGGTCGCTCTCCCCGGACTCTTCGGACGAGGCGAGTGCGATGTCTTCGGCATCGAACTCCTCACGGGAACGCGTGGTCGCCGGCGAGTCGTCGGACTCGTCCTGAGGCCCGTCCAGCGCGAGTCGCAGACCCAGGACGGATCGGGCGGCCTCGCCGATACCGCGGAAGGCGTCCTGGATGCCGGCGGGCGCGGACGGAAGCTTCTCCTCGTCGCGGTAGCCGAGCAACCTGTTGCGGATGTGGGCGACTGCGATGCCCCCGTCGTTCGATGCCGTTCTGCTGACCAGGAGGTGCAGAGCCTTGAGGTCGCGGCGCAGGGCCATGGTCGCGTCGTCCTCGGCCGGCCTCCAGTCCCCGGTGAGCGGCACGGGTGCGTGCGGCAGATGAAGGGTGAGGGTGTCCGCGCGCTCCGCGCTGCGGGCGTTCAGCAGCAGCATGCCGAGCCGTTCCGTGGCGATCTCGGCATCCGCGACCCGTCGTTGCAGCAAGGCCGCCTTGTCCGCGTCCTCCGTCCCTTCCTCCAGGCGCCCCTGGATCATCAAGGCGGCCTCGTGCAGCCGAGCGGTACGCCGCCGCATGTCGTCGAGGACCTTCTCCAACTCCTCCGGCCCTGCGTCGAGCAGTTCGATCTGCATGGAGACGAGTTGCGCGACTCGCGTCCGAAAGGCGTCGCGCAACCGGTTCAGAACGCGTCGGGGAGTTTCCGGAACGACGGCGAACCGCACCACCGCGCTGCAGCCGAACCCGACGGCCAAGGCCAGAAACAGGGCCGGCAGGGAACTCGTCGCGGCCCCGACGAACAGGGAGAGGAAGTAGATCTGGAAGCCGATGAGACCCAGCGCGGTCCCTCGGTCACCGAACCGCCGACAGTAGACGGCGGCGAAGATGAGGGCGACGAAGAACGCGTCTCCCACGATGACCTGGGAGGCCAGCAACGCAGCCAGGGACGTCGCGGCGAGCGCTACCGGCAGGCCCAGAGCGAGGGTGATCGCCTGGTCGCGTACGAGCGTGTCCTTGATCGCGAAGGTGGCGGTCATCGCTGTCATCGCACCGGCGACCATATAGGTCACGTCGGTGTCGAGCAGGACCAGGACCACCAAGGTGCCGGCGATCGCCGAGACGGTCCGCAGTCCGGCCGTGAGCCGCAGCAGCCCCGGATCGGACGCCGCGAACCGATCCCACAACATGGCCCCGCCCCGCCGCCGCACTGCCCTCACCCTGCGCTTTCTCTCGCCAACCGCCTTCATGCACGTGCCGTTCAGCATCGCACGGCAGGGAACACCTGGACCAACTCAGGTCCAGGCCGACGGGGTCCCGAGCCCGCTGGCCGAAGGCTGCCGACCGCCGTCGCAGGGAACGCACCGGAACATCCAGGGCCGAGGCAGCGTACGGCGGTTGTCCCCGCTGTGACACAGAGCGCTGTGACACAGAGCGCCAACCGGGACGCGTGAGCCGCCCGAACCCGGGCATGCGCGGTTCATGGCAATTCTGAGGACAGTCGCCCGCCCTTTGCTCGCCTCCGCCTTCATCTCTGGCGGGCTCCGCACACTCCGAGACCCTCACTCCGTGGCGGCCCTGGCGGATCCGATGGCCCAGCCCATCGCGGGGCGCATCCCGCAGTTGCCGAACGACACGACACGCCTGGTCCAGATCAACAGCGCAGTCCAGATCGGAGCCGGCGCACTCCTCGCGGTCGGCCGCTTCCCGCGAGCGTCCGCTCTCGCGCTGGCTGTCTCGCTCGTTCCTACGACACTGGCCGGGCACGCCTGGTGGAATGTCGAGGACACTGAGGAACGCGCTCGTCAGCGCGTCCTGTTCACCAAGAACCTCTCGCTGCTCGGCGGTCTCCTGATCGCGGCCGCGGACACCCACGGCAAGCCCTCGCTGGCCTACCGCTCGCGTGCTGCGGCCACGGCGGGCGCCCGCAGTGCCCGCAAGGCCGGACATGCGGTTGGCGCCACCGTCACGGACAAGGCGCATGGCGTCCGGTCAGCTGCCGATGCCGTACGAGATCACCTGCCTGTGTAGGTCTCGAGCGGTTCTGGCTCAGCTTCCGCGACGTGGCCGCTCTCTGTTGCAGGTTCCGCATCTCGCTGTCGAAACCCGCGTTGCCGTATCGACTGGATGCTGGATCTGAATCCGCGTTGCCGTATCGACTGGATGCTGGATCTGACGTTGATCGGCGGACTGGCATGTCAGGAACGTCACCCGTTCGGCCAGACCTCTTCTTCTCGGCCTTCGGGCGCGATCTGCCGCAGCTTCGTGCCGTGGAACATCCACACACGGAAGTAGACCTGCTCCTGGTCCATCACGAACAGCTGGACGAACTCGGGGTGCGTCCAGACCATGCGCTCAACATGCGCCACCAGGCCGGCCAGGTCGGCGTGGTTGAGCGCTCCGGCATAGACGTCGCATTCCGGGTACTTGCCGCCGCCCCAACGCGTGTCGTTGGCGGTGGTCTCGTTGAGCGAGCCGACCCAGCCCACAGCACCGGGACCGAAGCCTCGCCGCAGGGCAGACGTCTGCAACCACTGGCTCAGTTCTTCGGCAGCCGGTCGATCATCCGGCTCGACGGAGATCATGACGTTGGCGACGTGACTCATGCCAGGATCCAACACAATCGCTCGGCGTCCCGCCAGGCCGTGCAGCGAAAGTGGATCTTGGGCGGTGAAAGGTCACGGTTCATGGGTCGGCGAGATCGCACGGACGAGCAGGGGGCGGCGCTGGAGCCGCTGTTGCCGAAGGGCATCAGCGCGGGGCGGCCGCCCGTACGGCGCCTGGGAGGCCGGCACAGGCACAGGCGGCGGGGAGGCGGGACAAGTCGCTGGCGCTCTCGATGACGCTTTGCCGCCGAAGGCGCTGCGGAACAGGAGACAGAGGCGGCGGCGCATGCCTGTGCTGGAAGGCAGGAGGCAGCGCGGCTTCGAGCGGGTGGCTCCAGCTTCCGTATTCGTGAGAGAAAGCACGGACTGACGGTTCGGCTCTACGCGCCGTTGCGCCCGGAACGGTCGATGAGACTGCCGAGGCGCCGGGCCACTCCGAGCCACGAGACGCGCGACGGACAAGAACCGGACTCCGGAGCACGGGGGACCACGTACGGGATGTGGGTCCTTCCCTGTGTCCCGGCCCGCACCCGAAGGCTCGGAACAACAGGCGTGATTCGAGCCCGGACCGGGTAGTCCAGCGAGGCTCAGGGGCGGCCGAAGCGACCCCGTGTACTTCTCGTCGTGCATGGCCGGGCGCCGGAAGCGACCCTGCGTCGCAGAGCACCGCCGAACAGAGCGGCCGGGGACGGATCAGGCCAGCATGCCGGCGCGGAGCTTGCCGAGGGTACGCGTCAGGAGGCGGGAGACATGCATCTGGGAGACGTCGAGTGCGGCCCCGATCTGGGCCTGCGTCATCTCCTGGCCGAAACGCATCTCGATGATGCGGCGCTCGCGGTCGTCGAGCTCTTCGAGGAGCGGAGCAAGGGCGTGCAGGTTCTCCACCGTCTCCATGGCGGAGTCCGGCTCGCCCAGGACGTCGGCGAAGGTGCGGGACGCCGTGCCCGTCGTCTCACCGGTGTCGGTCGGCAGGTCGAGGGAGCCGGCAGTGTAGCCGTTGGAGGCGATGATGCCCTCGATGATCTCGTCCTCGGTGCGGTCCAAGTACGCGGCCAGTTCCTTCACCGTCGGATCACGGTCCAGCCGGGTGGCGAGCTCGTCCTTGGCCTTGGCCAGTTCCACGCGGAGTTCCTGCAGCCGCCGGGGTACGTGCACGGCCCAGGTGGTGTCACGGAAGAAGCGCTTGATCTCACCGACGATGTAAGGGACGGCGAAGGTGGCGAACTCGACCTCGCGCGAAAGCTCGAACCGGTCGATGGCCTTGATCAGGCCGATGGTTCCTACCTGGGTGATGTCCTCCATGTCCCCGCTGCCCCGGTTACGGAAGCGGCGCGCGGCGAACCGGACGAGGGAGATGTTCATCTCGATGAGGGTGTTGCGCGCGTACTGGTACTCGTGCGTGCCCTCCTCCAGGACCTGCAGCCGCTCGAAGAACAGCGTCGACAGGGCCCGGGCGTTCTGGGGGGCCACCTTGCCCGCGTCCTCGATCCAAGGCAGCTCACCTATGCGCTCCGGTGAAACCTCCGCAGCCTGCAGTCCGTCAATCACTGCCGCTTCGCCGGTCTGTTGAGTATTCATGTGTTGCCACCCTCCCTGGTCCTGAGCGCTCTTGCTGACGAGCCCCTGCCCCGCCCCCACGAGCCCATGCACGATGACGCACTTTTTCTTGCTGCGAGGAAACAGTTGTCTCTGGACATCGTAGAATGATCAGCGCCCGCCACCGGTGCGATCCTTCCGGGCGCGCCATGCTGGATCGGGTACAGGCCCCGTACGCTGGAGGCCGGCCCGGGCCCGAGGACGGTCCGGGTTCCGGCGCAGCATGATGAGAAGCAGGATCACGTGGACAGATACGCTGCGGTCGAGCGAGAGCTGCGTAAGGCCGCTCCCCATCTGCTCCTCGATGTCATCGCGGTGGCTCTGCGGGAGCATTTCGCCGTGCAGAGCGTGGAGCTGCGGCTTGCCGACTACGGCATGACCACACTCCAGGTGGTGTCCGAGGCGCCCCTTGCCGAGCCGGTGCACGTTCATGACAGCCCGCAGGGCCGGGCCTTCGGGGCCCAGGAGCCTTATGTGGAGCCCCGGACCCCCCGGACCGGACCGGGCCCGCAGAACACGCATCTGCCGGTGACCGTGCGGGGTGACCGGCTCGGGGTTCTCACCGTCACCGGGGCGGAGGGCGGCTTCTCCCAGGAGGATCTGGCGGAGATGCAGCAGATCTGCGAAGCGCTCGGTCACGAGATCCTCGTCGCCGAACGGGACACCGACCTCTACCTCCTCGCCCGCCGAGCCACGAGGCTGACCCTCGCCGCCGAGATGCAGTGGCAGTTGCTGCCGGGACGCTCGGTGTCCCGCCCCGAATTCAGGCTGGGCGCCCATCTGGAGCCCGCGTACGCGATCTTCGGCGACAACTTCGACTGGTCGGTCTCGGCCCATCACCTCACCCTCACCGTCACCAACGGCATGGGTACGGGGATGGAGGCGGCCCTCCTGACAAATCTCGTCGTCAGCGCCTTGCGCAACGCCCGGCGTGCCGGCCTCGATCTCGCAGGTCAGGCCAGCCTCGCCGACCAGGCCGTCTTCGCCCAGCACCGCGGCGCCCTGCACGCGGCGGTCCTGCTCCTCCGCTTCGATCTGGCGACGGGGGAGGTGGAGGCCGTGGACGCGGGATCCCCGCGGATGTGGCGGCTGAGGGGGCGCAATGTCGAGCCACTCGACTTCGACGCGCAGCTCCCGCTGGGCATGTTCGAAGAAACGGAATACGTCACTGAGCGTCTGCGCGTCGAGCCCGGCGACCGACTGCTGATCGGCAGCGACGGTGTCTACGACAGTGCGTCGGCGGCCGGGGAACGCTACGGGGACCGTGCCATCGCGCGATCACTGTCCGCGCACCGCTTCCTGCCGTCCGAGCAGGTCCCGCTGGCAGTACTCCGGGACCTGCGCGACCACCGAGGTGCAACCCCGTTGGACGACGATGCCCTGGTGATCTGCCTGGACTGGTTCGGCCGGCAGTCTTCCACGGGCGACCCGTCTGCCTGACCTCGCCTGCGGGCGGTCGACCGGCCGCTACCCGGTTGACCGCAAGGGTCTCGCTCCGCCGCTGTCCTTCCCGGAGGACGCGGACGCGTTTCGGAAGGCCCGGAGTCCGTCGAGGAGTGAGCGGCGTGCCTTGGCGGGCATGGCGTCGATCGTGGACATCAGCACCTCTTCGCGGCGCATACGCAGGTCGACGAGGTACGCCTTGCCGTGGCTGGTCAGCCGGAGCTCCAGCTCCCGTCGACTCACCGGACTGGGGGCGCGTTCCACGAATCCGGTGGCCTGAAGCCGGTCGCACAGCCTGCTGACCGAGGGAGAGGCCGATCCCAGGGCGTCGGCGAGCATGCGCAGGTTGATGCCTTCCTCCCGGTCCAGCGTGTACAGCACGCGGAGCTGGGAGGGGGATACGGGGCCTGTGGGCACGGCCTCACGTCCGTGTTCCCAGAGGACTTCCAGGAGTTCCACGAACTCGGAACCCTCACGCGCCGCATCCCGGCGCCGGTGGTCGGGTTCGGGGGGCAGGCCCATTTCGATGACACTCCGATCCGGCATTGGCTCACTCGTCCGTCTGGCCATCGGACCGAGCAAGCGAGCCGGGCACTGATGCGCTCGTATGGAAGGCCAGGCAATCTCCGGGACACGCGCGTGGCCCCGGACATCGTACCTCCGTCGGCCACGGTTCCTGTGAGCGGCGCCCCCCTGATATGTTTCCCTATAGAAATAGTTGTCGCGGGGTAAGGTTCCGCAGTCGATATCCGAAGCGTGATCACCCAGCGGTCACCGCGCCCCCGGCAGGGCGGCTGCCGCTCCCCGGCCTGGAGCACTGAACCCCATGACGCAAAGCCCGAGCCTCACCCTCACCGTCCGGCAGCCGATGGATGCGACCGCCGTCCTCACCGTCGCAGGCGAGATCGACGTCGACAGCGCGCCCGCCTTGCGGACCAGGGCACTGGAACTCATCAGGCAGGGCAGCCCACACCTGGTCCTCGACATGGCGCCCGTGGAGTTCTGTGACTCCTCCGGACTCAACACGATGATCAGCATCCTGCGGTATGCCAAGGACCGACACGGATCCCTGTCCTTGGCCGCCGCGCCACCCCACCTCACGAGGCTGCTCGACGTCACGGGGGTCGGTGCGCTGATACCGGCGCTTCCCAGCACCGCCGACGCCCTGAACCTCATAGCGAGGCCCGGCAACACACCGGAAGGTTGCGGAACCCGTTAGACGAGCCCAAGCTCACCGACCCTGTTCGCTCCGCCGCCGTTCGGTCCAGCCTTGCGCGGGACAGGGCGGGGCCGCGGAGGTGAACGACGACGCCGGTCGGTCACGAGGACGGAACGTGCGGCACGTGCCCCGCGCCTATGTGCTCGAAAGGCCGGGCCGTCGCACACGCGAGTCCGCTACGGGCCGCGCCAGAGGTTGGCGAACGCCGTGTTCTCGATGGCCCGCTTCTGACGTTCCGCCTCCAACTCCATCACCGCGTCGTTGACGGCCACGAGCACGGTGGTGACAGCTTCGTCATCAAGGTCCGGCTCGTCCTCGGACCGTTCGCTCCGGATCCCCACGGCAGAAGCGAGCGCGGCGAGAACGGGCTCGTTGTCCGCCCAGCGGCTCAACGCCTGGCGGCGAGCGGGCGAATCGACCGGTTCCACGCGTTCGGCTCCCAACGTCGATCGGCCGCGCCGCTGCTGATGGAGGAGACCCTCTTCTTCGAGAGCCGCCTGGTACGCCGCGGAGAGATCGTGCCCGCGCCGCCACAGCCAGTCCTCGACCCGCTCGTACGGAGCCTGACCGGCAAGAGCCGACCACGCCTCGGCCAACAGGCGATCATCCGGCGCCGACTGCCGGCCCGGGACGATCAGGTCGCCGTCCAGGGTGACGGCGTGTGCCGAGGAGATGAGATCGATCAGTTCGGCTCCCGCGAGTGCGAGCGACAGGTCACCCTGCCCCACGGAACGATCCGGGTCCACAGCGATGATGAACAGGTCTTTCGCCGCAGTCATGAACGGCTCCCCTCGGTCTTGTCGACACCGTGATGCCACTACCGGCGCGAGGCTGCCCCTCGTACGCGCAGTTCCAGTATCACTCCCCGCTGAGCCACCCATGCCCTGCCGTACGGGAGGAGCCTCGCCCGTCGAGAACCGCGGCCCACAGGCACACGCGGCGCGAGACCCGGGGCGGAGGCCGGGAGTGCGAGCGGACGCGGCGCCGTGGGGGAGGGGGACGAGCACGCATGCGCCGCGCCCCCGGCATCGGCCGGGGGCGCGGCGGGGGAGAGAGCGTACGCCGGGAGATCAGGCCTTGCTCTGCATCGACCGGCGCGCGGGATTGGCCTGCTGTGCAGCCTTGGGGTCCTTCTCGCCGGCCTTGGCGCGCACCCCCTTCTCGATGCGCTCGCCGATCGTCTTGTCGACGTTCGACCAGTACTCGAAAGCCCGCCGCAGTACCGGTTCGGTGACACCGTTGAGCAGGTGGCCGACGACGTTGTCCACCAGCCGGTCCCGCCCCGCGTCGTCGAGGACCTTGCGCACCATGGTGCCTGCCTGGCCCCAGTCGTCGTCCTCCGCGTGGGAGACGTAGGCCGCGCGGGTGATGTCGCCGTCGGTGTGCCAGCTCGGCGGGTTCCCGTAGCGGTCGGTGTCGGCGGCCGGGCCCCCCTTCGAGTTCGGGGCGTACACGGGATCGGTGGTCTTCCGGTACGCCATCGCCCCGTCCTTGGAATAGGTGCGCACCGGTGCGACGGGGGAGTTGACAGGCAACTGCTGGTAATTGGCCCCGATGCGGTAGCGGTGCGCGTCCGCGTACGAGAACAGCCGCGCCAGCAGCATCCGGTCCGGGCTCGGGCCGATGCCCGGTACCAGGTTGTTCGGCTGGAATGCCGCCTGTTCGATCTCGGCATGGTTGTCGGTGGGGTTGCGGTCCAGGGTCATCCGCCCCACCTCGACCAGCGGGTAATCGCCGTGCGGCCACACCTTGGTCAGGTCGAACGGGTTGAACCGGTAGTCGACCGCGTCCTCGTACGGCATGACCTGGACGTACAGGGTCCAGCTCGGGAACTCGCCGTCGCGAATGTGCTCGAACAGATCACGCATGTGGTAATCCGTGTCCGCGGAGGCCATCTGATCGGCCTCGTCCTGGGTGAACGTCTCGACGCCCTGGTCGGTCTTGAAGTGGTACTTCACCCAGAAGCGCTCGCCCTGCGCATTGATCCACATATACGTGTGGGAGGTATAGCCGTTCATGTGGCGCCACGTGCGCGGGATGCCGCGATCCCCCATCAGCCAGGTGACCTGGTGGGCGGACTCGGGTGAGAGCGTCCAGAAGTCCCACTGCATGTCGTGGTCGCGGAGGTTGTTGTCCGCACGACGCTTCTGGGACCGGATGAAGTGCTGGAACTTCATCGGGTCCTTCACGAAGAACACGGGGGTGTTGTTGCCCACCATGTCGTAGTTGCCTTCGCTGGTGTAGAACTTCACCGCGAAGCCGCGCGGGTCACGCCAGGTGTCCGGGCTGCCCCGCTCACCGGCGACTGTGGAGAAACGGATGACCAGGTCGGTCGTGGTGCCGGGCTGGAAGAGGGCGGCCTTGGTGTAGCCGCTGACATCTCCCGTCACCTCGAAATGCCCGAAGGCGCCGCTGCCCTTGGCATGGGGCTGACGCTCGGGGATGCGCTCCCGGTTGAACTGAGCCATCTGCTCGATCAGGTAGGAGTCCTGCAGCAGGATCGGACCGCCAGGACCGACGGTGAGCGAATGTTCGTCGCTCTCGACGGGGGCGCCGGAGTCACTGGTGGTCGGCTCGTGCGAGGTGTCGGTCACTTTCTTTCCCCTTCGTCGTGGGGTGTGAGTGCGAAGCGTCGGCGGGCTACGGACATGGGGCGGCACATCGGCGTCGGGACCGGACGTACCGATCCCTGAACGGGACGGCCACGCCACCCGGCATCTGCCCGCTCTTCTGACATCGCCGCACCAGTAACCGTAATCAACATAGTTAAACCTGGACAAGCGGGCCATCGGGCGGACGCACCCACGCACACCTTCCAGGCATCCGCGGCATAGGCCCGGACGATCGACGGTCGGTTGACCGCCGACGCCGGGGACCCCCGCTCGGGGGCGCACGTCCCAGGGTGTGGACGTCGCTCCAGCCCACTCGGGCGTCCGCAGGGCTCCTCCTCGGCCTGCCGGCCGAGCGGGACCGCGTGAGAGCCAGGACCGAAGGCGGGCCGCTCAGCAGAAGAACCCGGCCCGCCCCTTTTCGCCCATTGGGAGCTGGACGGTCTCTCCGCCGTCACGTCGCCATCGGTGAGGGAGGACATCCGCTGCGCCCGTGGCCCCCTCGGATCCGCATCCTGCGAGCGAAAGGGTGGGGAACCTCAGATCCTCGCGCCGCGGGCACTGCGGTACAGCACGCTCGGGCGCAGCGGCCCTTCCGGTGCGGTGGGGTCGTCGAAGTCGTCCGCCGGGTCCCGGGTCATGCCGATGCGGCGCATCACCGCCTGCGATCGATGGTTGGCGGCTGTGGTCACAGCGAGGATCTCGGGGAGCTCAAGGTTGTCGAAGCCGTGGGCCATGACCGTCAGCGCGGCCTCGGTGGCGTAGCCCCGGCCCCAGGCCGAGCGGGCGAGCCTCCAGCCGATCTCCACGCCTGTGAACGGCATGCCGTCATCCACCTGGTCCAACCCCGCGAAGCCGATGAACTCGCGTGTGGCCTGGACCTCGACCGCCCACCACCCGTAGCCTCGCCGGTCGAACTCGTCCTGGAACCCGGCCACGGAGGCATCGCTCTCCTCACGGGTAAGCACGTCACCCAAGTGCTCCCGGACCCTGGGATCGGCGTTCATCGCCGCCCACGGCCCGAGGTCGGAGTCGCGCCATCGACGAAGGGCGAGACGATCGGTACGCAGTTCAGTCATGCGGCCCAGCCAACGTGCTTTCCGGCTCCCGATCAATCCGTTTAGCGGTGGTGTCCCCGTCGAGAGCATCGCCGAACACGGCGCATCTGGCAGGACTGATGCGGCGAGGCCACCTACGGCAGTACCGGCGGCGGTCCGGGCCGGGGCTCGTCGCCCGCTCGGAACATATTCACCGCCGCCGGTGCCGGCTCGGGAGCGGCGTTCCGCGAAGGTCCACCGCGCCCCGGCCTCGCACACCACACGCCATCTGTGCCCGAATCAGTTCGGTTCGCAGGCACGGCCGTTCAGTTTGAACGACCGCGGATCAGGTGCCGGGCCCGCAGCCGACGTATTGAAGCCGAAGTCGACCGCTGCCCCCGGTGCCAGGGTCCTGTTCCACGACAGCGGCCTGGCGCTGACCGTGCGACCGTGCTGTTCGAACTCGGCGCTCCAGGTGTGGCTCAGTCGCTGGTCGCCGGACAGCATCCAGGTCAGTGCCCACGGCGAGACCGGCTCCGAGCCGGTGTTCTCGACGCGGACCGTTACT
The DNA here is from genome assembly GCF_040630715.1 of Streptomyces sp. NPDC005752. Taxonomy (NCBI): domain Bacteria; kingdom Bacillati; phylum Actinomycetota; class Actinomycetes; order Kitasatosporales; family Streptomycetaceae; genus Streptomyces; species Streptomyces sp. NPDC005752. The sequence continues at coordinate 18,893 of NZ_JBEXYB010000034.1, forward strand.
GTCGAGCCGCTGTTCCACGGGTGTGAGGAGTAGGCGACCTCGCACGTGCGGGCCGGGCCGGGCTGCCCGCCCTCGCCCGCGTCGTCCAGGTACGAGGCGATGAAGGCCAGCGGCGCGTTCCAGTTGATGGTGATCTCGTTGGTGGCCCAGGAGCCGATGTCGTCGATGTAGCACATGGCCGGAGCGCATCCGCTCAGTTTCTCCGCCGCGACCGGATCTCCGGAGGCGATCGCGGTGAGGTTGGGCCCGCCCGCCACCGCACCAGGTGCGGGGTTCGGCAGAGCGGCATCGTTCTGATGCGCCCAGAAGCGGTGGTGCTGGTTGTGGGAGTCGCGCTCGCCGTAGCCGGTGACGTACGACTGGTTGAGGGGGTTGCGTCCGAGGAGATAGTCGGCGCCGCTCAGCACTGCGTCCTGGTACGCGGCTTCGTCGGTCAGGTCGTGCGCCGTCGCCAGCACGATCATGTTGTTCAGGACCTGGCTGTTGGATCCCCAGACGTAGTCCTCGCCCGAGGGGGCGTACGGGAGCCCGTACGCCTGCGTGCGGGACTGTGCGGCGTAGCGGTCGGCGGCCGTGGTGAGGACGGAGCGCACCTCACCGAGCTGCGCCGCTGTCAGACCGTTCGGCACGGTGGCCAGCGTCAGCACACCCAGCCCGCCGGTGGACCCCCACGAGATGCCGCCGCCCGCCGGGAAGACCGCGTCCGTGTCACCGTGCAGGGCGGAGGACAGCACCGCCTGGCGGTAGGTGTCCTTGCCCGTCGTGGTGAACAGCTCGGCGGCCGCCCAGTAGAACTCGTCCGAGACGTCGTCGTCGCTGTACGCGCCGCCGCCGGTGCCGTCGCCCGGATCGGCGAGCACGTCCGGGTGCTGCTTCGCCGCGGCCCAGGCGGTCTCTGCGGCCCGCAGGCAGCGGTCGGAGAAGTCTTCGTCGAAGGGGGCGTACAGCCGGGCACACTGGGCGGCCGAGGCTGCGAGGTTCAGCGTGGCTGCCGTCGACGGGGGATGCAACTCGCGTTGCTGAGGGTCGAGATGGGGCTTCATCGGCAGCCCGGTCCATTCGGCGTCGTGCATCTTGTGATGCGCCATCCCCGCGAGCGTCTCGCCGGCCGGGACCTGCATCCTCATCAGGAAGTCCATCTCCCAGCGCGCCTCGTCCAGGATGTCCGGCACCCCGTTGCCGCGTTCGGGCACCCGCAGCTCACCGTCACCGAGCTCTGCCGCCTCGGCGTCCGCAGCGGTCAGGGTGCGCTCGTACGTGGACATCAGCTGGGCCACCGAGATTCCGCCGTTGACCACGTACTTGCCGTGGTCGCCTGCGTCGTACCAGCCGCCCGACACATCCAGCCGGTAGTCACAGACCCCAGGCTGGCAGGGGACGTCCCTGTCGCCCTTGTTGGGCGCGACACCGATGTGGCCGGCCGGGCGCGCGTACTCCTCACCGACGAGGTCCGCCTCGATCGGGGTGCCGCTGCGGTTGTGGTAGAAGTACGCCAGCGCGTCGGAGCGCAGCCCGTCGTACAGGTCTCCGCGGATCGAGAACGGTTCGCTCGCCTCGCCGTCGACCTCCACGGTGTACCCGTCGCCCACCGTGGTGAAGCCACCGAAATCGAAGGTGTGGACCCGCTGACGTGAGCTGGGGTCCTCGCCCTGCGGCACGGTCGCCCCGGTGGCGGCCGTCGAGCCGTCGGCGGCCTTCACCGTCCACGTCAGCGGCGCGTCGGCATCGGTCACCACGGTGCCGCCCTTGGGGCCGTGGGGCAGATAGCCGACCTGGTTGACGCGGACGGGCGAACCGGTGTCCGGTACGTACACGGGGGGTTCGGCCCCGCCCCGCAGCGACACGTCGTCAAGGCAGAAGACCGTCGCCCGCTCACCGCCGCCGATCTGCAACTGCACCGACGCGGCCGGCAGGTCCACCGAGGCCGTGAACGTACGTGTCACCTGCGTGACCTCCGTACCCACCGGGTCCGCGGTGGCGAGCACCGTCGTGTACGGGTCGACCGCCTCCTGGACCCGCGTCTGGACGGTCAGTGGTACGGCCGAACTGGCCGTGTAGGACAGCTCGTAGCTCTCGCCCGCGACGATCGGGACGTCGTTCTGGCCGATGATGACGTCCCAGGCGTTGGACGTACCGGCGGGCACCTCGGCGCACAGCCGGCCGTCCGACACCGCCGACGGCGCGTTGTCCGTCCACCACCAGGGTGCGGTGCCGGCGGCGAAGTCACCGTTGGAGATCTGCTCGGGGCCGGGTTCGGCTTCCAGCGCACCGGCCGTGCCGTGTGCCGCCAGCGCCGCCGCGAACAGCAATGCGGCGGCAGAGATCCGGGACACGCGTCGCCCGTGCCGGGGGCGAAGGCGCACGGGCCGAGCGGAGGGTGGTGAGGGATTCACCGGGAGGGCCTTTCGTCGACGGACGCGGGGCGTGGAGAGCGGGGCATCGTGGACCAGCGGGGCACTCCCGGGATGTGGGAGCGCTCCCACTCGATTGTGGAGGCGGATCGCGCATTCCGCCAGGGTCATGACAGATGCGGACCAGGGTCATCCATGGCAGATACGGCGGGTCCCGGGCGGAGAGGCCCGGGACCCGCCGTACACCGAGGCGTCTAGACGTACGGGATCTTCACGACCGCCGCGTCCGTGCCGGTCTGCACCTGGGAGGTTCCGCTGCCCAGCGCGTTCCAGACCTCCAGGCGGATCGTGCCGCCCTTGAGATTGCCCAGGCTTCCGGTCACCGCCGAGGCGCCCACGGCCTGGGTGTATTCCTCCCAGCCCGTGACCGGGTCGGTCGCGAAGTAGCGGAAGGTCTCGGAGCGGTCGACCGTCCCGTCGCCGGTGAGGTCGTAACTGATCCGTACCTGCGGGGCGAGCCCCACCTTGGTACCCGCGTCGACCCGCAGACGGAAGGCGGTCGACGCGCCCGCCGCGAGCGTCCCGTCGACCTTCTTGATCTCGTAGACCGTCGGCTTGTACGGCGTACCGTCCCGGTTGACGCCGTCGGCCGAGGCCAGCGTGTCGGCTCCGGCCGCGCCGTCCGTGGCGGTGGTGAGGGTGCCGCCGGACTTCAGCCGGAAGGTGTTGCCCGTGGACGGACCCGGCTCCTCCGGGTCCGGGTCACCGCCACCGGTACCCGTGCCGGTGGCCGTCGAGCGGGCGGGTACGGAGAGCGTCGCGCCGTCGGAGAAGGTGACGGTGCGGGCGGTGGAGCCGTGGTTGTGGGCGCTGTACGTCCGTACGCCGTTCTTGGTGAAGACGGCGGAGGTCGGGACGTTCCCGCTGACCGTCATGTCGGGGGCGCCCAGGCTGTTCAGCGTGGTGATCCAGTGATACGTGTGCGCCTTGGACTCACCCTGCTCCGGGGTGTAACCCGCGTTGCCCGCGTCCCACTTGGCCTTCGCTGCCGCAGGGTCGGCCAACGACTCGAACTGCCACAGAAGGTCCCGCCACTCGACGGCCGGACCGCCGTTCTCCCGCTCCATCTCGGCGATGTTGCGCTTGATGGCGGCCTTTTCGCGGGCCAGGTGCAACGAACCGCCCGTGACCGGGAGGACGTTGATGCCGTGGATCTCCTCGGGGTTCGCGGTCCACCAGGTGGAGTACGCGCCGCCGCTGCCCCACACCATGCCGACCGTGTCGTGGCCGAAGGAGCTCGGGAAGACCTGCTGATCGGCGTCGAACCAGTACTGCGTGATCGCCTCCGACTCGGTGGTCAGCAGGTAGCTGCCGAGGTCGCGCAGCCCGGTGTCACCCGTTGCCGCGCCCCACAGGACGAGGCCCGCACTGAGGTTGATGGACTCCGAGGAGGACTCCTGGTTGTTGCCCGCCGCGAAGCCCTGGTGGCCGGAGGCCCAGCTGTGGCCAGCGTACACGTCGAAGCCGCGCAGGAACGGGTACGCGGTGTCCGTGCGGCTCGGGTTGGCGGCGTCGCGGACCAGGGTCTTGACCATGGTGCCCCAGGCGGACTCGGCGGCCCACGCCTGGTCGTACTGGGCGACGATCGCCGCCGCGTACACGTAGTAACTGTAGTGGAAGTGGTGGTCGTTGAGCTCGGTGTCACTGCCGTACGAGGCCGGGTAGCCCGTCAGCGTCTTCCAGTCCTTGTCGTAGCTGAACTCGCTGGCCCCGCCCGCCGTGAACCACTCCTGGAGTCGGCCCTTCATCAGGCCGAGCAGCTTGTCCCGGATCCCCGTCTGGCCGATCTGGTCGGCGACGGGGACCAGTTGGGCGAGACGGCCGAGCGCCTTGCCGGTCCAGTACGTGTCACTCGCCCCGGAGAACGGGTCGGAGGCGTTCGCCACCTCGTTCAGGTAACCGGTCAGCCGCGCCTTGTCGACCCCGCTGGACGCGGGCAGCGCGGGCAGGACGCCCTGGTTCTTCTGGCTGGTGGTGAAGGAGGCGGACTCCCGGACCTTCATGGTCCCGCGCGGGGAGACGTACGTGTACGGCGTGAGCGCGTCGGAGGTGTGCAGCCACTGGTGGCGGTACAGCGCCTGGAGCGTGCCGCGTTCGGTGCCCTCCTTGGCCTCCGTGGTCAGGCTGTAGGTCGCCTTGACCGTGCCGCCGGTGGACTCCCAGGCCACCTTGGATCCGGTGACGAAGCTGAAGGCGTACTTCCGGTAGGTCGCGAGCGCGTCCGTGGACGGCAGCACGGCGAGCGAGAAGTAGTCCTTGCCGCCGAGCCCGGCGGTGATCGTCGTGCCGGAGACGTTCCAGTCGCTCCCGGTCGGGGCGAACAGTGCGTAGTGGTGGCCCGCGACCGTGATGCCGAGGACGTTGCCGTTGTCCGCGAAGATGGTGGGAGTGCCGGCCGTGGTGATCCGGGCATCACCGCCGGAGCCCTTCGCGTACACGAAAGGCATGCCGTGCCCGATGGTCGTGCGCAGGGTGCGCGTGCCGTCCGACCAGTAGGGGGTGACCGTCCAGTCGGACCAGTCGTCGGCCTTCGTGTCCGGCGAGTTCAGCCCGCTGAGGCCCACGGTGAGATCGGCCTTGTGGGCGTATTCGTACTGGCGGCCCCCTCCGACGACCGCGGGCGTGGTCGGGTAGCCGACCTCCAGTCCTCCGGAGGTCGCCTGGTAGGTCAGCGGGTGCCCGTACATGGGGGTGGAGTAGGGGTTGTCACCGTAGCGCTGGTAGGCGAGGGAGGACCACCAGTCGTTGGTGGGGACCGGCTTGTTCTTCGCCGACGCCGTGACCTTGGGCGTGACGGGGGCGCCGGTGTTGGTGGTGGGACCTGAGGTTCCGGCGGGGCGGCTGTCCGTGTAGCTGCCGGAGCCTGCTGGGATGGTGGCGGCTGCCGCCGGGGGTGCGGCAGGGCCCAGACCCACGGCGGCCAGGGCGATGGCCAGGATCGTCGCCGCTGCGGGTCTGGAGAGGGAGGCTTGCATGGGCAGCACCTCGTCACGTGGGGGCAGAGAGCACCTGAGAGCGCTCTCACGTGCCACGGAACGTAAAACCTGTGAAAGGTAAGTGTCAATAGAGTTGACACACCGGGGAGTTGGGTGTCACGCAACGTCGCCATGTGTTCGGGACTTGACCGGGGGAGGGCGCCCGGCAGGCGCTCCGGGCACAGGTTGTGAGGGCGCGGGACGGGCACGGACCGGATGGCCTCTCGCCTTTGCTTTCGCACGTCCCCGGCGGCGGTGACCCACCCCGTCCGACGGGCAGGTCCGCCACTCGATCGCTCGCAGGGAGTGTCCCGGGCGCCGTGGGGGAGTGGCGGGCTCCCGAGCGGCACCCGCCACAGATGTCGGATCGTCCTCGGCCTTTCGGCGTTCCGCGACGGTCCTGGGGTCGGGCCCTGTTCCTTCCGAGGCCGCTCCGGTGGCGCGAACCAGGGCGTGGAGAGCGCCGAGGGCGCGGAACACAACTCCGACGGCTGTGCGGCGCGCCGGGGCCGACCCGATCGGGTCATGAACGCCTGGGGTGCGACTCGGCACACCGTCCGGCCGACGTCTGTGCCGAACGGGGCTGTATCCGGCCGCTGCCCGCTGAGGGGCGCATTTGCGCGGCGGCGAGTGCAACCTCCTGCTTGGCCAGTTGACCACCCTGTGCCGGCACCGGGGTCTCCAGGCGGTGGTGTCGAGGGACCGTAGGGCCGCGCCACAGGGATGGCGGCCTCAAGGTCATCCCGAGGCCAGCTGCTCCGCTATCTCCTTGACCCATTCGGTGCTCCTCGCCGGGTCGTTGAGCGTCTCGGCCCACGCGCCCGGCTCCAGCTTGTGCTTGGCGGGGCCGGATTTGAGAGCGATGAGCAGGGCTCTGGCGGACTCCCTCATCTCGGCCGTCGTGCTGCCGCTCCCGGAGATGTCGGGACCCGCCGCCAAGGCGTAGATCTCGCGCGCCATGGCCTGACGTTCGCCCTTCGACACCTTCTTCCAGAACTTCAGGGCATGCTTCAGCGACTCCTTGCGGGACGCGGCCTCCGCCGGGGTCTCGCCCTCCGGCGCCCAGCGCTCGGGATGGTGGACCTCTTCGTAGCGCTTCGTGGCGGCCCTGAGCGCCTTGTACATGGTGACGCCGAGGACGAGGCCGGCCCCGGCCCCGGCGAGGCCCCATCCGACCGGGTTGCTCGCCAGCCCGACGGTTCCCGCCGCGACCGCCGTCACGACGCCGGCCGCGGCCTTGGTGGACTCGCCCCCGCCGCCGACCGTCTCCTTGCCCATCTTGGCGAGCTGCTTCTTCTTCGCGTAGCCCTGCACCGTGCTCAGCATTTCCACATCCCTTTCGGCCCGCCGCAGGCTCTCGGCGGCGTCACGGGCTTCACCCATCGCCTCCCAGGCGGCGTCGACGGCCTCGGAGATGAGCTCCAGCCGTCCCTGGCCCTCATGGTTCCAATAGGCGTCCAGCGCGACGTAGGCCTCCGCCGCGGCCCAGTCGGCGTGCTCCCGCGACTCGTTCAGCCGGGCCAGTGACCCCGCGTGGACGAGGTGAGGGTCTCCCAGATTCTTGACCTGCTTGTACTTGCGGGCCGCTCCCCCGACGCGGAAGACGGACCGTATGCCCTTCACCGCGCCGATGGAAGCGCTGGCGATACCGCTCGCCTCGGACGCCACCGCTGCGTCTGCCGCCTTCTGGATCTTGGTCACTTCCTTGGCGATGGCGGCGCTGTAACTCCCCGAACCGGCGCTGCCGACGACCGTGTCGGCCCCCTTGCTCCTGGCCTTCTTCTTCGCCGTGTGGTGGCCGGCCCCGGACTCGTACTTCTTGGCGTCCTTCATGTTCTTGTACGCGTCCATGCCACTGACCACGGTGCCGGCGGCCTCCGTCAGGAGGTTCCCCGACGCGGCGGAGGTCCCCGACGCGGCGGCGGATTGCTTGAGGCCCTCGTTGGCCGCGACCGCGGCCTGCTGGGTGAAGGCCGCGTTGGTGGGGGTCTGGAAACCCTTGACGAAGGTGTCGATGGGCTCGAGATTCTTCTTGAACCTGTCGAGGAGTCCGGCGATCCGGTCGCGATAGTTCTTCTTCTTCGCTCCGGCGGACGCGTCGTTGTTCTCCGCCGTCTTCCCTCTCGCGGGGTCCCGGGCCCGCCGCAGCCGCAGCCTGGTTGCCGACACGTGACTGCAACTCGAGGAAGGCGTGCTCCGTGGAGCGCACGGACGTGCTTCCGATCCGGCTCCCCTCCCGACGCTGCCTGGCCGACGTCAGGACGGCTGCGGACTGCTGTCCAGAGGTGTGGCGGATCGGGGTGCGCATGGATGTACCTCTCCAGTACCGGACCGGGCGAGGCGAAGGTAGCCAGGCTCGGCGAACGGAAGGGGTGTGGCGGGGAAACTCCCGACGGATGCTGTGGGACGCGTCGCGGTGGATGGAACGGGGCCTCGTAACACCTGATCGTGGTGGGTATCGCGTGGCAGGGCCTCCGGCGCAGTGCACCGCAGCCGCGGCCTTGGGCGTGGAGAGCCTGGCGGACCGATCTGCCCGGTATCGCGAACACGTTTCCACGACCGCTCGGAGATGCACGTGACGCCGCGCACGCCCCCGCGAGCCGCCCTCCTCACATATGGCGCGGCTTGCCGCGTGGTGGAAGCATGGAAGTGGTGCCGGGCGCCACTTCAAGCCTTTGCGAGGAGGGGTGGTCATGGCCAAGCGTCTGGTCGTCTGCTGTGACGGCACATGGAACTTCGCTGATCAGCCGAGCAAGACGAACGTGGCGAAAGTCGCTCTGTCCGTGCGTCAGGGGTCCACCACCGAGAAGGAACAGCGGGTCTACTACCACAGCGGCGTCGGCAGCCGGCGAGGGGAACGGCTGCGGGGCGGGGCCTTCGGCATGGGGCTGTCACGCAATGTCGCGGACGCCTACAGGTTCCTCGTGGAGACCTACGAGCCCGGCGACCAACTGTTCCTCTTCGGCTTCAGCCGGGGCGCGTTCACCGCGCGGAGCCTGGCGGGACTGGTGCGCAACAGCGGCATCCTGCGGCGGGAACACGCCGGCCTGATGCAGGAGGCGTGGTCCCTCTACCGGGATCGGATCGAGCAACCGAACGGCGCGGCATCCACCCTGTTCCGACGTTCCTACGCGCGCGAGACGGGGATCCGCTTCGTCGGGGTGTGGGACACCGTCGGTGCGCTGGGCATACCTCTACCGGATGCCGCTCCGCTCCATGCGGTGGTGAACCGGTTCAACCACCGATGGCAGTTCCACGACACCCAGCTGAGCGGCTGGATCAAGGGGGCCTTCCAGGCGTTGGCCATCGACGAGAAGCGCTCGGCGTTCCGACCGACGCTGTGGCACCAGCAACCCGACGCCGCCCGGCAGGGGCAGGAGCTGAAGCAGGTCTGGTTCGCCGGGGTGCACTGTGATGTCGGAGGCGGCTACAAGGAGGCGGGACTGTCCGACATCACGCTGTTGTGGATGGTGGACCAGGCCCGGCGCTACGGGCTGGAGATCGACGACGACGCGCTCAGCGCGGCCGGGCCGAAAGTGATGAGGCCGGAGAAGAGTATCGACTTCCGGGTCGTTCCGGATGGGTTGATCCAAATGCACGAGTCCCGGAAGGGCATGTACCGGTTGGCCAAGGTCCATCACCGGCCCCTGGGCGGCGCGGTGAACGACGGACACGAGCCCGACGGGAACGAGTACCTGGCGATCCCGGCCAAGGAGCGCTACGACCGCAAGACCGACTACCGTCCGCCGGAGCTCGAACGGTATCTCACCACCCGGGAGCGAATCCGGCTGGAGCCGGTCCTGCTGCCGGACCTCGTCGGACTGCCGCCGATGTCGACTGCCGCCTCCGCACCGGGGGCCAACCGCAACACCTGACGGGCTGACCGAAGCCTCTGATGACGGGTGGAGACACCCTAAAAAGCCGCTACCACCGGGACATGCCTGTCAGCGCTCCACCCCCGTCCTCCAGATCCCGCTGGAACGCACTCACCGCAGCCCGGGGTGTGCCGGCCGCAACGCCGACGATGGGGCCCGAGCCATCGCCGGGCGCGGACGGAGCGTCCCGGATGGTGCGGAGATCTGGGCCGTTTCGTCGCGGATCCGGACTTTGCCGCTCGCTGCCGTCGCCGGCTCTGACGGCGGTGGATCGTCCTGGATCACCGGAGGGGGTGGAGGTGCACCTCGTGCCCGGCGTACACCTTGGTTCCGAGGCAAGGCGTCCTGCCTGCGGCACACTTCAGTCGAGCTGCCGTACGGGCTCTGCGAGCCGGCCCAGGTGATCGCCGTACCCGCCCTGAGCACGGGCCGCAAGGCGCGCGGAGGTGAGGACCGGGAAGCGTCGTGTTCGCAGCACGCGATGACCGCACGCCTCCAACGCACCCACGAGCGCATGGTCCTCACCCGTGGCCACCGCGGGGTAGCCCCCGCAGCGCAGGTACGCATCGGCTCGCACACCCAGGTTCGCGCCGTGCACATGCGAGTGAAGATCAGGCCGGCCCGGGTGACGACCCGCCTCGTCGTACTCCCGAACATGGCGATGGATCACTTCGGTGAGCGCAGGGTGCCAGCCCTGAGGGCGGACGGTGCCCACCACCGCGTCCCAACCGTCCTCAGCGCACGCACGCTGGTGGGCGAGCCAGCGGGGCGGCACCTCACTGTCTGCGTCGGTCGAGGCGATCCATACGTTGCTCGGGTCCAGGTCGAGCGTATGCAAGGCGACCCTCGCGCCCTCGGCTCTGGCCCGCCCGGGGCTCCGGGCGTCGAGCGGGGCGATCAAAGCACCTGCCTCACGTGCGACCGATTCACTCGCGTCGGTACAGGCGTCCGCTGCGACCACCACCAGGAGTCGGGTGCGTGCGAGGGCGGGGTGACGGCCGGCGCGGGACACGGCGGCGAGGGCGGCGCCCAACAGTGCCTGCTCGTTGTGCGCCGGTATGACCACGGCCATGGCCACGATCCCTTTCACACGAGTCCCTCGAAGGCGGCGGGCGAGGCCGGTGCCGCCTCACCGGGTGGGACATTGCTGAAGGTCTGCAGGACGAAGTCATCCTCCTGATGATCGGTCCGAAGCGTCAGTCCGGGTTCACGGGCGAGCCGGTCGGCCACCTGGGCGCCGGTGTGCACGTGCTCAGGCACGGGGTGATTCCAGTGCACGGTGACCAGAGTCCCGCCCGGCTCGAGCGAGCCGACGGCCCGTGACAACAAGGTGTCCAGTTGTGTCGCATCGAAGTAATAGAGCAGTTCGGAGAGTACGACGAGGTCGAAACGCTCCTCAGGCCACTCCTCGGGAACGGTCAGCCGGGCCACCTCCACCTGCCCGAGGTCCGCCGTGCGCCGCCGAGTGGTCTCCACCGCCGAGGCCACCCTGTCGGCGGCGAGCAACCGCTCGCACCGCGGAGCCAGGAGCCGCGTCAACTGCCCTACCGAACATCCGGGTTCGAAGGCGGCGCGGAAGTACGGTCTGGGAAGCGAGGCCAGAGTGAGGGCGTACTTGCGCTGCTCGTACCAGCGCTCCTGGAGGTGCCAGGGGTCGTCCTGACCCCGGTACATGCCATCGAAGTATCCGGCGGGGGTGCTCACAGGAACACCACCTCGCGGGGACGCAGGTGATGGGCGAGCTCCTCGGGCGGCAGGACTGCGGCATCCTCGACTTCAGGCCCCAGGGGCCGGATCTGCGAGACGAAGGCATTGACCGCGTGCCGCTTCCGGGCCTGGACACCGGTGGGCAGAGAGAGCCGTGCCGCCCGGTCCCAGGGCACGCGGGGATCATCGGGACGCGCCCAGTGCCACATCCAGACGGGGTATTCGGCGAAAGGCGCGTCAGCCTCGTGAGCCGCCGCCCGCGCCGCGCGGCCGGCCGCCTCGTGGTCGCTGTGCACGTCGCCCGCCCACGGAGCCGCGACAAGGGCTGCCCCCGAGCACAGCGGAACCAGGGCCCGGCGCACATCCTCCTCGTGACGGTCGACGCCCGAGTCCGGGATCCGCAGCCGTACGACCTCGGCGTTCCGAGCGCCGAGCCGTTCGAGGGCGGTGCGGGTCTCCTCGGCGCGAACCCGCACCAGTTCGTCGGCGCGCACGGCCCTGCTGTGCGGATGCGACCCCTCCCCGTCGGTCACGGACACCACGGTGAGCCGGTGCCCGGCGTCGGCGAGCCGAGCCATCGTGCCGCCGAAACCCAGGACCTCGTCATCGGGATGGGCCGCCACCACGACCACCCGGCTGCCCCGGGGAGGCAACGAGAACTCCGGCAGGTCTTCCCAGCCCGTCCAAGCCTCCCAGACGCTCTCGTCGGTACCGGGGGCCTGAATGGGGTCGGAATACGACGGCGGGCCGCCGGTGTGCGTGGTCATTTCTCCTCCCGGCCGCTGACCAGAGCACCGAGTTCCGCGAGGTTGCGCTCGGCATGATGTTGACGGATGTAGACGGTCAGATCGGCGACGTCGCGCGCATGGCGCCGGTCGTGGCACAGCGGCCCCGCTCCAGTGGCACGGCCCACATGCCGGAGCGTGCGATCGCAGACCGCCTCGACGAACCCCCTTACTCGAAGGCTGCGCAGCCTTGCCTCACCCTTGGTGTCCATGGGGTCGGCGTCGATCTCGGCCGCCGCTGTCTCCAGGAGCAGGTCGGCTGCCCGCAGGTCGGTGTCCACTGCGCCGAGGTGGGCGTCCGTGTGAGGGCCGCTCCCGCGACGGGCCGCCGCGCCCAGTACGCGGGCGACGGCACGCGCCCCACCCAGCCAGCAGGCAGCCACTCCGATGCCACCGTGCTGGAATCCGGGCCGGTTCACATACTCCTCGACGCCCCCGACCGGTTCCGCTGCTGCGGAGTGGAAGCGGACGTCCGGTGTGTCGGAGCCCGCCATGCCCAGTGCCTGCCAGCTGCCTCCCACCGGCTCGAAGGCCCCCTCTGCGAGCGACACGGCGAAGAGCCGCCGGCCGTCCACGGCCCGCGCGGTGATCAGCGCGTGGGTGCAGCTGTGCGCTCCCGAGCAGTACTGTTTGAGCCCACTGACGTCCCACCGCCCGTCGTCGCGGCGGACGGCGGAGAGTTCTTCTCCCGGGGGCTCGGCCGCCCACACTCCCCAGCGCTGCCCGGGAGCGACGGTGGGGCCGGCCAGTTCGGCGAGGATGGCCGTCGCGTCGACGTGGCCCTCCACCAGCCGGGCGAGACACAGATCGTCCTCAGCGACGGCACGCAGAGCGGCGAAGCGGTCGGCGGTCGCGCCGCTGCCCGGCAGAGGAAAGCTCAGCTCGCCGGTCTCCATGGCGGCGATCACCGAGGTGAAGCGAGTCGCGGTCTCCTCGCGCAGGGCACGGGCGTCGAAATCAGCAGCTTCACCGGATCCGGGCTGGGGATCGGGCACGACGGGGCGTCGCACGGCGTCGAATGTCATTCGCGTGTCCTCCGTTCGTCCGGCCGGGCCTGTCTCCGCCCGGTCGCCTCGCCTGTGCCTGGCTCCTGTGCCCGGTGACGCGCGATTCACGCCAAACCCTCCGGGACGGTGCCTCCCGGGCCGGAGGCACCCCTCCGTACTCGTGCGACAGGGAGCACGCCCAGGGCGCCGGATACCGCGTCGATCATGACTCCACGATCGCCCCTCCGTGCAGCGACGGCATGCGGAGACGTCCAGGAAGGAGCCCGCCACGACCGACGACGCGCTGCGGGCCGCGCACCGGGCCCGATGGCTGGGGGGACACGCGCAAGGCGAACAAGGCGAACCGTGGGCGCCTGGCGGCGACTGAGCGTGCCCCGCGACGCCGCCGCCGGCCTGGCTCACGGGGCGGCCCAGCACATGAGCTGGGGACGGACGGTGCGGCGGGAACTCAGTTCCTTCTGTGCCGTGCCGCGCGAGCGACCGAGGGGCATCCAGTCCGCATCGTACGAGCCGGCGCTCCCACGTCCAGCCATCGGCTCTGGCTCAGACACCGTCCTGCCCGGTGAGCTGACCAGGCGCTTTTCTTCTCTCTGCGCTCTCCCGGGGCGTCGCGGTTCGGCGTCAGCGTGTCCCTCCGCCTCACCCTTCTTGCCGTCGCAGTCCTGACAACGGGCGCCGACGCGTCTTTGACCCTCGGCCTCGCGGAGAGTCTCAGCACCGACAGTTCCGGGTCCGGGTCGGTCAGTGCCCGAGTGCCTTGGCCAGTTCCCGCTTGTTCATCGTGGAGCGGCCGTCGATACCGCGCTTGCGGGCCTCGGCGTACAGCTGGTCCTTCGTCGCCTCTGGGCACCCTTGTGCGACCGCTCGCCGCCTCGCTGGGGCGCGGACTTCTTGTCGCGTGTCGACGTCTTGCTCGCCGTGGCGGACTCACCCGAACGGGCACGCTCCTTGTTCACCGTGCGGGCCGCGATCTCCTTGGCCCGGCCCTCGGAGGTGCCGCGCTTCTCGGCACTGTCCTTGATGTGTTCGTACTGACGCTCACGCTTGGCGTCGGAACCCCGCGGCATCGCGGTCTCCTTCCGTACGTGCGCTGCCGGTGTACGGCCTCGCCTCTTCCTCGATCACCCTTCGGGTACCCGAGGCTGCGGTTTCTCACCCGGAACAAGGGCGCGTTCGACCCCAAGACGTTGAACCGCCTCGGGGAAGACGTCATGAGAGTTCTCTTCCACCGAGCGGTGATCCGGGTCAGGGGACGAGCAGGGTCTTGATCATGCCGTCGGCCTTCTTCTGGAACGTCTCGTACGCCTGAGGGCCCTCTTCGAGCGGCAGGTGGTGTGTGGCGAAGGTGTCGACGCCCAGCGGGTCGTCGTCGACGAGCAGGGGCAGCAGGTCGTCGACCCAGTGCCTGACGTTGGCCTGGCCCATGCGCAACTGGATCTGCTTGTCGAACAGCGTGAGCATCGGCATCGGGTCGGCGGACCCGCCGTACACGCCGGAAATGGAGATGGTGCCGCCCCTGCGCACCGCGTCGATCGCCGTGTGCAGGGCGGACAGGCGGTCGATGCCGGCGTTCTCCATCAGGCGCTGCCCGATGGCATCGGGCAGGAAGCCGACGGCCGTGTGGGCCGCCTTCGCGATCGGCGAGCCATGGGCCTCCATGCCGACAGCGTCGATCACAGCATCCGTACCGCGCCCCTGAGTGAGGTCCCTGACGGCGTCGCCGATGTTCTTTCCGTACCGTCGTACGTCCAGACACGTCGCTCCGTACGAGCTCACCCGGTCGAGGCGTTCAGGAACAAGGTCCACGCCTACGACCAGGCCGGCGCCACGGTGGAGCGCGATCCTTGCCGCCATCGCCCCGATCGGCCCGAGGCCGAGCACGGTGACGCTGCCACCCGGCGGAATGGCCGCGTACTCCACCGCCTGCCATGCCGTCGGCAGCACGTCGGACAGGTAGACGAACCGGTCGTCCGACGGGCCGTGCGGGACCTTGATCGGCAGATCGTTGCCGAAGGGCACGCGCATGTACTCGGCCTGGCCGCCGGGCACCTGCCCGTACAGCTTGGTGTACCCGAACAGAGACGCGCCCGTGCCGTGCTCCCGCACCTGGGTGGTTTCGCACTGGGAGTACAGCCCGCTCTCGCACATGTAGCAGTGGCTGCAGGACACGTTGAAGGGGATGACGACCCGGTCCCCGGGGGCGAGAGAGGTGACGTCCGGACCGACCTCCTCCACGACGCCCATCGGTTCGTGTCCGAGGATGTCACCGGGGTCGAGGTAAGGGCCGAGCACTTCGTACAGGTGCAGATCCGAGCCGCAGATCCCGGTGGAGGTGATCTTCACGATGATGTCCGTGGGGTCTTGAATTTTCGGGTCCGGGACAGTCTCGACCCGCACATCCCGCTTTCCCTGGTAGGTCAACGCACGCATGATGCCGATCCTCTCGACGACGAGATTTCTCTGTTTCAACGGACGCCTGAACGCCTGCGGCTCCGGGATCGAACACCGAAGCGTTCTCTCAGGTGGGGCGCTCTTGTCGTACGCGTCGCCCCTCGCGGTCGCGGTGGGTGAGCCGGTTCTGGATATGGGACAGCGCACCGATGCGCTGCCCGCGCAGGGCTGCCCTCGCGGCATTGGCTCCGGGCGCGCCGTGGACTCCTCCTCCAGGGTGCGCCGAGGCGGACGCCAGATAGAGGCCCGGGACAGCGGTCTCCGGGCGGCCCGTGCCGGGGGAGGGGCGGAAGACCAGTTGCTGGTGCATGGCCGTGGTGCCGCCGTTGATCGCGCCGCCGTAGAGGTTGGCGTCCATGCCTTCCAGTGTGGGCGGTGCGAGAATTCGCCGCGCCCTGATGAGGTCGCGGAATCCGCGCGCATAACGCTCGACCTGGACCTCGAGGCGGTCGGCCATGAGCTCCTGCTCCCGGGTGTCCCATGCACCGGACAGACCATCGTCCCCGGCATCCCCCCGGACACGGTGCGGTACATGCGTGTAGGCCCACGCGGACTCGGTGCCCCGGGGCGAGCGGCTGGGGTCGGCGGTGGTCATCTGACCGAAGAGAGCGAAGGGCTGGTCGGGGACACGGCCCATGGCGATCTGCGCGGCGAATCGAGTGAGGCCGTCCACTCCTTCTGCCAGATGAACGGTTCCGGCCTGCGCGGCCTCGCCGCAGGTCCAGGGCACCGGGCCGCTCAACGCCCAGTCGACCTTGAACGTGGCGAAGTCCCACTGGAAGCGCTGCAGGTCGCCGAGCAGCCGCCCAGGCAGGTGATTTTCGGCCACCAGGGAGCCGAAGAGATCCGGCGCGGACACGTCAGCCAGGACGGCCCTGCGGGCAGGCACCTCGTCGCCGCTCTCCGTGCGGACACCGACGGCGCGCCCGCCGCGGACCACGACTTCGGTGACCTTCTCCCCACAGCGTAGGGTGCCCCCGCGGCGCGCCAGGCGGCGGATGAGAGCGCGGGTCAGCGCCCCGGACCCTCCGGTGGGTACGGGGAAGCCGTAGGTCTGGCCGAGCATGGACATGAGCCATCCGAAGCCACCGCTGCCCGCCGACTCCGGGGAGAGGTCCGCGTGCAGGGCATTGCCCGCCAGCAGGAGTCTGCCGCCCTCGCCTCGAAACTCCTCCTCGCCCAGCCGCCGCACCGGCAGCACCATCGTCCTCGCCAGCCGAAGCCCACCGGCCGCGCGTAGCCGCAGCGCCAGCCGGGCCCCGGCGCGGAGCGGAGGAAAGGGAGTGAACAAAGCGTCGATGATGTCGGGCCGCAACGCCTCCCACACCTCCCGCAACTCCATCCACGCGGCCCCGTCGCCGGGCGCGAACGCCTCCAGGCTCGCGGCCGTCTCGTCCGGTTCACGGCTGAGAACCGCGCAGCGGCCGTCCAGCAAGGGATGGGCCAGCACCTTCGGCGCGTGGCTCCAGGCCAGGCCCTCCCGCTCGAGATTCAGGCCGGCCAGGACCGGGGACGCGGCGGCCAGGGGATAGAAGGAGCTGAAGAGGTCACTGACGAAATCCGGGTCGACACAACGGTCGTGGCGGACCGCTCCTCCGGGATCCTGCTGAGCCTCCAGGACCTCCACGCTCCAGCCCGCGTCGGCCAGGAGGTTCGCGGCGACCAGCCCATTGGGGCCCGCCCCGATCACTACAGCGTCCGGCATGACTCGCTCCTGGCTCGGTGGGCGGATCCACACGCGGTGAGCGACTGCTTCCGGTCTCGGTGCCGGTTCAGCCCTCGCGCGGTCGCAGACGCCCCGGGCCGGCGCCGGCCGAGCCCTCGACGTCCTCACACAGTCGGGCGAGGCGTCCGAGCATCGCGCGGTGCCGTACCTGTTGCGCCACCTCCAGGAGGCCGTTGTGCAAGGCGCCTCCCGGACCGCGCAGCGGGTGTTCGTCGAAGATGAGCAACGTGTGCTGCCCCCAGGGCCGCAGTTCCATCGCGATCCTCGCGGTTCCCAGTGGTCCGCTGTCCGCTTCCAGTTCGAGGACGGCCGTCGGTTCGCTGCGGCGCACGACGGTCCGGTTGTGCAGGGTCAGCGGCCCGAGCCTGATCTCGTAGCGGAGGGCCGCCCCTACCTCGGGCCACTGTCCCTCGGCGAGCTCGGCCCGTGCAGTACCGACGACCCAGTCGCCATAGCGTTCGGCGTCGGACAGGACCCCCCAGACGTCCTCGGGCGATTCTCTGATGAGGCGGTGCCGTACGGCCATACCTTCCTCCGCCGTTCGAAGTGTCGCGTTCCTTGCTGCGCCTTCCCACGCTAGGCCCCCGTAGACGCTCTCGCGCGGGGACGGACACCCGGTGCCGGTGCCCGCAAGCGACTGCCGGGAGGCACCGGGCTGTGGACACTGGCACAGCGCCGCCTGCCTCGGCGGACGATGTCATGGGCGCGCTGGTGCCTTCCGAGTGGTGGTCCGGGTCGGGGCAAGGACAGGATTCTGATCACGCCGTCGAAGGGACTCCAGGAAGCCGGCAGCAGGCGATCATCGTTTCTGACTTGTGGCGCAGCGCCATTCATCGGCACCATCTCCGCATGTTCGAGTTCCTTCCCGAAGTCGGTCTCCGGCTCCCGGGCTGTGCCGGCACGCTCCGCTTCGGCATGGACGAGCGAACCGCCCAGTGGGCCGTCGCCACAGTCGCGGATGTTCGCGACGGTTGGGTCTGTGGCGCCCGCTGGGCCTTCAGTGCGCACTACCGGGGCCTGACGCTCGACGTATACGGCGACACCACGGACCGCCGCGGCGGGCACCAGAACACCCCTGGTCTGGCTGGCATGGGCCTCACACGCGACCCCTTCACACTGACTGGGCCGTCTGCCTGCCCTGTTGTCCTCCGCGGCATCGACCTCTTCGGCTACCCGACCGCAGAGGTCTCGGATGCTCTCAATGCCGGCCGGCCCCCGACGATCCGGCTCGGCGGCGGCGGTCTCTACCTCACCGCCGTGTCGGTCCACGCGGAACCCGTACCTGTCGAGAGCTGATCATGATGGCGAGCCGGATCGGCGGGACCGAGCACACCGCCGGCGTCCTCGCCCGAATTGTGACCACGTTGACAGTGCTCCGCCGAACACAACGGGCCAGCCGGATCAGGGCAGGGGAATTGGGTCCCGACAACTGAGGGAAAGCCACACGGATCAGTCGTCACGGAATAGAAGTTGTTCTCCAACCTTGCTCGCCGGCATCGGCCTCCGCTGACTCGCCGACGCTACTCAACCGGATTGCGAGGCTACGGGTTGCCGCAGAATTGTCCTGAGCTTGGCGGGCTCAGTCCTGCGTGGGTCGCTGAGGTAGATCTCGTGGTGCAGCCCCGCCTCCCGCAGGTTCTTGGCGGGTAGGTACTCATGGTGCAGCGTGGTCAGGATCGGTGTCTCGTCGTCGTAAGGGCCGATGTGGAGGACCTGGGCGCTGGTGCCCTCCTGCAAGGCGTCTGACCGAACGTCCGGAACAGCCGGAAGGTTCTTCTTGGTCAGGGCGGTGTGCTTGGCGCCTTCGATCATGTCGCCGGTGATCCAGTCGGGGACGTTGATGAGTAGTCTCCATCGCCAATTGTCCTTGCGCCTGGCCACGAAGTCGTCCATGTCGTCCGCCCACCACAGTCCCTCAAGTGGTCCCACGACGAAGTCCTTGCCGAGGTCGCCCTTGCTCGCGAACTTCACGGTATAGGCGACCGCGTAGAGCGCCTCGACCGCGCGGCGGTACGTGGCGCTGGTGTTCGGATCGCCGTGCCCGTCGAGGGCGAGGAAGTGGAGCTCGGGGATGTCGACGAGCTCCCAGTCAGTGTTCTTCGGTGAGTAGCATTTCTTCAGCTCGCGCTTGACGTCGTATTTGGCGGTCATGCCGGGGTGCCATCCTGGTGAGTAATTGTCATGACGGATCAGCGGGTTGTTCAGGCTGTGGTGACCTCGGGGCGTGCGACGAGGTCACCGTTCTTCAAGCGGGCGCCGTTGCGGATGAGGGCGACGAGGTGGGGTGAGGTGATCGCGCGCCGGCGGGCCTGGGCGGACTCGGCGAGCTTCAACACCCATGCCGTGGGCGGCAGTCGCGCTGCCGGTCCCGCGGGTGACCTTTGGCCTGGAGCTTCACGGTGCTGACAGTGCTCTCGATCGGATTCGTCGTACGCAGGTGCACCCAGAGTTCGGCGGGGAAGTCGTAGAACGCGAGGAGTTCGTCGACCTCGCCGATGACCTTCTTCACCGCCTTCGTCCACTTCGCGCCGTAGGCCAGCTCGCAGTCTCTGATCGGGCGTGCTCGAGTCCAGCGCGGACAACGCACTCGCCGAGTCCTTCAACGCGACCTTCAAACGCGAGACCCTGCAAGGACGAAAGAGCTGGCCCAACGAGCGCGAGGCCTGGCGCACCCGGTCACCGCCGAAGGCGGGTACGCGCCGACGCTCGGCACCGGCGCCTACGCCCTCGACCTTCTCTGCACCAACTCGGAAGGCGCTGAACGCTCGCGTGAAAGGTTAGTTCTGCGCCAGCCGGAGCCGTCCGATGGAGCGCTCGTCTGCAAGCCACTCATCGGCTTCATGGTGGGCGATGAGTGCCGCCAGGTCGGCTCGGATCTCGGGCTGCAGCTGACCGAAGGCGGCACCGAATGCCTGAAGGTCCTCCTCGCTGGCGAGCACGGTCAGGAGCTGAAGGACGTGGCCGCTGTTGTCTCGGGGGATGTCCAAGAGGTTGATAACTGCTATGGCGGCGCCTCTGACAAGGTCTCGACGGGGGAAGCGTTGCAGAGCGCCGTAGACAGCCTCGTGGGCACCGTGGTCGTCCTCGGCGTGGAGCGAGGTGATCAGGGCTTTAACCGCTGCGGGTCCTTCGGTGCCGTCGACCATGTCCGCCAGCTCGATGTAGCGGTCGAAACGGGCCTGGGCCTCGGGCCCGTATTCGGAGGCGTCACCATCCTGGACGAAGCCGCCGGTGAGCAGCAGTTCTCGCTGCCATGCGTCGAAGTCACCGAACGGCATGAGTGCTCTCCTTTGTGGCTGGCCGCTGGACTGGCGGCGGTGGGTTCGACGCAGGACACTACCGAGCGCTCGCCTCGCGGCCTTCTGGCGGGTGCCCGATGACGAGCATCGAGCAGGTCGCGACTTTGGCGACGTTCGGCGCGGTGTGGGCGGTCCTCGCGGTCGGTCACAACCTCGCGGACCACGTGATCGGGCAGACCGACCACCAGGCCGATAACAAGGGGGCGCCGGCAGCGGCCGAGGTCGCTGACGGCGTGAGCCCGCGGCGGGGCTGGGGCGCGTGTCTCGGACACGTCGCCCGGTACCACCTGGTGATGGCCGTGATGCTGGGCCTGGTCTGGGCTGTCCTTCCGCTTCAGATGTCCTTCACCGGGCTGGCGACAGGGCTGGCCGTCTCGATCGTCACGCATGCGTTTTTCGATCGCCGGTGGCCGGTGCGCTGGATTCTGGAGCACGTCGGTTCCAAGGGCTTCGCGGAGCTCAAGACGGTCGGGACGAACGGCATGTACTTGACCGACCAGGCCCTGCATCAGACCGCCCTGCTGATCACTCTGGTGTGAGGCGGCCGTGAGGGACAGAGGGGATGCCCAGGTTCACCGGGGGCAGCTGCTGCGAGCGGTGGACCTGGGCCCGCTTGGAGAGGAGGAAGGTCAGGGTCAGCTCGATGCCTTCGACCTCGCCCTTCCAGCCCTGGGTGATCGCGTGCTGGCGGCGGGCGACCAGGTCGTCCTCCAGCTCGTCCAGCCGGGGCAGCATCGTCGGGTTGACCGAGAGCATCGGACATCGGATGCAGGCGTGCTCATGCGCGCAAGGTGTGCCGTAGGTGCGTCCGCAGGAGCCTAGCTCGACCTTCCTCTTGTCGAAGTGCTCCTGGAACCCCGACCACTCCGCCGATGTGGGGTCCCGGTACTCCTCCTCCGGCCGCAGCTGGCGGCGCTGGTCGAGGAACTGCTGGTAGTGCCGCAGGATGTCGTCGTCGAAGACCGCGACGTAGCCACGAGTGGTCTGGATGTTCGGGTGGCCGAGCAGGGCGGAACCGATGTGGATGGGCAGCCCGGAGTTGACCAGGTCGGTGGCGAAGATCCTTCGTAAGTCTCGGGCGGGGAACGTCGTGCCGACGAATTCGGGGCGGGTCTTGGCCAGCTCGGTGCAGCACTTGCGCAGGCGGCGCCAGATCGTGCTGGTGCTCATCGCCTGTCGTTTCACGCACCGGGTAACCACAAGGCCGCCGTACCTTATCTGTGATGAACTGTGTTTTGGTTTCGAGACATTGATTCCGTCTCGAACAAGAGAGTGGGAGTGGTCGTGGACCTTGGTGGGGGGCCGTGGCAGCGACTGACCGCCGTGGTGTTCGTCATGGCGGTGGCGGCCGGGTGCACGGGGCAGGGCGAAGGCGCGGGCGGCGGAAACGACGAAGACCTACTGCGGAACCACGACTGGACGCAGATGCCGGGCACCACCGCGCGGAACGACATCCTGCGGGTCAGCGCATTGGATCGGCACATCGTGGAGCAAGACTCCTCCGGCGGCCAGCCCAACCCCCCGCTGAACCTGGCCGGCCCGCATCTTTGGTCCGATGGCGACTTCACCGTCACCGCACGCATGTCCGGTGTGGGTGACGATGACGGCGACTCATGGCTGCGGCTATACGGACGGGTACCGGTCATCTACGACGAGTGGCGGCAGGAACGGCCCTCACTCCGCGTCGGCGTGTCCGCCGACGGACAAGTGAAGGTACAGATATGGGACGGCGAGGGCGATGAGCCGGCCACCTCCAAGGATTTCGACTGCGGCTGCTCCGGGACCGTGACGCTCGCCGTGTCGAGCATCGGTGACACCCTCCGCGTGAAAGCCGACGGGCGGCGGCTGGGAACCGTGGAGGACCCGGGTGTGTTCGCCGAGGGCACTGTCTGGTTCGGTCTGGAGGCAGACGCGGGCGAAGACGAGCGCCGCGAGGGATGGCGTCTGACGCAGCTGATCGCGCGGGCCGAGAGCGGTGACTCGCTCCGCGTGATCAAGGCGCCGCAGCTGAGCCAGGAGCAGTTCGACGACTCGCTGCGTGCGCGGACCGCAGACGTGGGGCGGCCGTTCGACGTCGGCGCCGCCCTGGCCGAGAACCCGCTGCTCACCGACTCACGCTACCGGGCGCTCGCGGGGAGCCAGTTCTCCATGCTCACTCCGGAGAACGCGTTCAAGCCACAGTTCCTCCACCCACGCCGGGGCGTCTACGACTTCCGCGACGCGGACCTACTCGTACGCTTCGCCCGCGCAAACGACATGAAGGTGCACGCGCACACCCTCGTCTGGCACGAGGCTCTGCCCAACTGGATGCGGGAGAACGACGACCCGGAGGAGGTGTGCCGGACCATGCTCCGGCACATCGCCATGGTCGCCGGGCACTTCAAGGGGAAGGTCGCGGAATGGGATGTGGTCAACGAGCCCATGTCCGACGACGAGAAGAGCTACACCAACGGGGATCTCGGTCTGCGCTCCGAGCAGAGCCCGTGGTTCGAGGCCATGGGCGAGGAGTACATCGACGAAGCGTTCAGGGCCGCCCACCGGGCCGATCCGAAGGCACGGCTGTTCCTCAACGAATACGGGGTCGAGGAGGAAGGCGAGCGGTGGGATGCCCTTTACGATCTGGTCAAGCGGCTCAGGGAACGCGGCGTACCGATCGACGGCGTGGGTTTCCAGAACCATGAGTACGCACCCGGCGACCGCATCAACCCGGAGACCTTCCGCAGCCATGTGCGGGATCTGGCGGAGCTCGGGGTTCAGGCGCGGGTCTCGGAGATGGACGTCCCTATAGGCGAGGACGAGGAGGACGGGCGGCAGACCCAGGCTGATGAGATGGCGGGCAAGCTGCGGGTCTGCCTGGAGGAGCCGAACTGCACATCGTTCTCCACATGGGGATTCACCGACCGGTACGGTTCCACCGCCGACACCAAGATCTATCCTCCGCGCACGGCCGATTCCCTGCCGTGGGACGCGGCCCTGCGGCCGAAGCTGGCGTACGAGCGCCTGCTCGAGGCCTTTGACAAGGCGTGAGGAATCAAACACTCGGGTCCTCAACCTGCCCACTCTCAGCCCACGGCACGAAAACGGTCCACCGACACCGTCGGCGGACCGTCACGAAACTTCGAGGTTAGAAGTTCCCCGTCAAGATCGGCGGCCTCTGATTTAGCGGAGAGCGGCGGCACCCTGGCGGGTGCTGCCGCTCGGCGTGGCCGGCGGGCTCCTGCGCGGCCAGGAGGAGGACAACGCCGAACACCGACGCGTCCGCTACGCCACTGGCATCGGCGACGGTGTACGGAGTCATGCGGGGACCGCCGCGACCGGGAACCCTACTTCGTCTTGGGTCAGCGAGAGGCAGCCCAGTGCGGGCTAAACCCGGGCCCTGGCATCGGGGCAGCGGGGGGCTTACCCCGGCGACGGGCCCTCCGAGTGACGCGAATGCCGCGGACGGCCCGGGAGCTACCAGGAGCTCAGCGGGTTGGTGGGGCCACGGAATCTCAGAGCGCTCTGATTTCGCGTCACTACCGTCCGGCCCATGGTGCGCGACTATCTCATCATCGGGGCCGGACCGGCCGGACTTCAACTTGCCTCTCTGCTGGAACGCGACGGACGCGACTACGTCGTCCTGGAGCGGGGGAGTGGACCGGGGACGTTCTTCACCCGGTACCCCCGCCATCGGCAGCTGATATCGACGAACAAGGTGCACACGGGTTTCACGGACCCGGAACTCAACCTGCGCATGGACTGGAACTCGCTGCTCAGCGACGACCCGGAGCTGCTCTTCACCGGGTACAGCGAGCGTTACTTCCCACCGGCGGACGACCTGGTGCGCTACCTGGCCGACTTCGCGGCGCGTACCGGCGTGCGCGTCGAGTACGGGACAGAGGTCGTGCGGGTCTCCCGGGCGGACGGCGTGTTCACGGTACTCGACGGCGAAGGGTGCTCCTGGCAGGCCAGGCGGCTCGTCATGGCGACCGGTGTCTCCCGGCTTTACGAGCCGCCCGTCCCGGGCGTCGAACTCGCCGAGCGGTACGACGCCTTCGATCCCGACCCGGTGTCCTTCACCAATCAGCGGGTGCTGGTCATCGGCAAGGGGAACTCCGCCTTCGAAACCGCCGACAGCCTCGTCGAGAAGGCCGCGGTGATCCACGTCGTCGGACCGCACTCGATCAAACTCGCCTGGAAAACCCACTATCTCGGGCATCTGCGCGCGGTGAACAACAACTTCCTGGACACCTATCAGCTTAAGTCGCAGAACGCGGTGCTCGACGGGACCGTCGAGAGCATCGAGAAGTCCGGGAGCGGTGGCTTCCGGGTGAAGCTCCGCTACGCGCGGACCACGGAACCGCTGCGCGAACTGCACTACGACCGGATCATCGTCTGCACCGGCTTCCGCTTCGACGCGTCCGTCTTCGACGAGGACTGCCGCCCCGCGCTCGTCATCAAGGACCGGTTTCCCGAGCAGACCTCGGCCTTCGAGTCGGTCAACGTACCGGACCTCTACTTCGCCGGCACCCTGATGCAGCAGCGGGACTTCAAGCAGTCCACCAACGGTTTCATCCACGGTTTCCGCTACGCCACTCGTGCCCTGCAACGCATCCTGAGCGCTCGTCACCTCGATACCCCCTGGCCTGCCCGGACGCTCACCGCGACGCCCGAGGCGATCGCCGACGCCGTCATCGGCCGGGTCAACCGCTCGTCGGGCCTGTGGCAGCAGTTCGGGTTCCTCGGCGACGTGGTCGGCGTGGACGGTGACCTGGCTGTGTACCAGGAGGAGGTGCCGCTGGACTACGTGACCGACGGCAGCCTCGGCCCCGCCCCGCACCGGTTCGTCGTCGACCTGGAGTACGGACTTGAGCACGACCAGGTCGACCCGTTCGACGTCGGCGTCCCGCGGGTCGTTGAGAACGATGTGGCCCACGCCATGGACTCCACGTACCTCCATCCCGTCGTCCGGCACTACCGGGACGGAGTGCTCGCCGGGACCCATCACCTGGCGGAAAACCTGGAGAACGAATGGAATTTGGCGGAGGTCCACCGGCAGCCGCTCACCGCCTTCGTGAAGGAGTGTCTTGACTGAGCAGTTCCCCGGCGCCGTACTGGACATCCTCGATGCGGCAGGCGATCGTACGGTGTTCGAGCACGTCGGCCGGGAGGTCTCGGGAGCCGAACTCCTTGGTTGCGTGAGACGGGCGGTGAACGGCCTGCGGCAGCACGGAGTCGGGCCCGGCGACGGCGTCGCCATGCTGCTGGGGGCCGGCCCCGGGGCGTTCGCCGCGATCATCGCCGCTCACGTCGTCGGTGCTCGTGTCGTCGGCGTGCGGCCCGGCCTGACCGGAGAACAGCAGGAGCATCTCCTGCGGGGCGCCGGGGTGACTGTCGCCGACCGGTCCGACGGCGTCGGCGACAGGAGGGACGGGCTCGTCCTCGCGCTCGGCGATCTGCTGGCGTCGGCGGACGACGGTGTCCGGCCACGGGTTCTGGCGCGGCCCGATGGCGTCGCCCGCCTCCTGCACACCAGCGGCAGCACCGGCTTCCCCAAGGCGTGCGCCCAGACCTACGCGGCGATGACCGCGTCCTGGGTGCACCGTCCTGGCGCCTGGCCACCCGCCGTCCGCGAACTGGCCGGGCGCTTGGACCGGTTCCTGGTGTTCGGCACCCTGGCCAGCCAGGTGATGATGGAGTACGGCCTGCTGACACTTGCCGCCGGCGGCACGCTCGTCACCGCCGACCCGTCGGACTTCCCTGCCGCTCTCGTCCGGCACCGGGCGACCGCGAGCGTCGTCACGGCCGCCCGGCTGACGAAGCTCGTGGCCGCCCAGCGCGGGTCGCCGGTCGACCTCGACGGTCTGCGCGCCCTCATGGTGTCGGGATCACCGCTGGAGCCGGGACGGCTGCGGGAGGCCGCCGAGGTGCTCGGCCCGGTCGTCTTCCACGGCTACGGACAGACCGAGACCGGCATGATCTCCATGGCCACCCCGGAGGAGCCCGCCGGCTCCCTCGGAGTGCCACCCGTCGAACTGCAGGTCCGCGACCCCTCGGGCCGCCCGGTGGCGCACGGCACCGACGGCGAACTCTTCGTCCGTACCCCGTCCCAGAGCTCCGGCTACTGGCAGGAACCCGCCCTCACGGCCGAGGTGTTCCGCGACGGGTGGGTAGCTACTCGCGACCTCGGCCGCCTCGACGCTGCGGGGCGGCTGTGGCTCACAGGCCGGATCCGTGACGTGATCATTGTCAATGCCAACGTCCACTACGCCGGGCCCGTCGAACGGCTGCTCGTCGTCCATTGCTCCGTTGCCGAGGCGTACGTCGTCGCCGTGCCGGACGACAGAACGGGCGAAGCCGTCCATGCCTTCGTCGTGCCCGAGGCCGGCCACACCCCTCACCTGGGAGAACTGCGCGCATTGGTGACGACGAGCCTGGGCGAGGCCTGCGCACCCACCCGCCTCACCCTCATCGACGAGGTACCGCTCACAGCTGCCGGGAAACCCGACAAACGACTTCTCGTGGGCCGGAGTTAGCGGACTCCCTTCTCGATCCGTGTGCGAGTGTCCCTGCACCACAGTCCTACTCCCCTCGCACCTCCCCGCAACCCCTGTCAACGCACCTGCCCGGGACGGGGTTCCCGTGCCGAGCGACGATCATGCCGTGTCCCACGCCCGGATTCTCCGGCACGGTCGGCGGCTGGACCAGAAGTCGCGCGCACCGCAACCGGCACATCCGTCGTCCGGAGCCGGAATCGGCCGAACCTCATTCGAGATCGGTCGATGCCGGGGCCCGCTGCCGTCCGCCTGCTCACACACCGGCATTGTCCAGGGCGATCCCGGCGCCGGCCATCGTGCGAATCCACAGCGAGCGGATCATGTCCCCGTACCCGTACCCGTACCCGTACCCGTAGCGGCGGCGGTCGTCGCCGCCCTGCTCAGGCTCGGGGAGCAGGCGGATCTCGTGACGACGGCGAATCGAGTCCGCACGTCCGCACCCGTTCGAAAGTTTCGAACGGGGCGCCCATGCTTGCGGCGTGTCACTCGCGCATCGCCTTCCTGCCTTCACGTCGGATCGCGTGAAAGGTGGCTTGAACAGTGAAGTTGCTCTTACCGAGGCCTGTTCCGGTGGAAGGAATGTTTCCGAAAGAACGTCGAAAGTATTGACAGGGGCACGCCGTGCTACGAAAACTGTGGCCCATCGGACGACATGAGCCGTCGATCGGCTCGCGCCGTGTGGCCGGTACGGCGGTCGTCGGTCGTTGCGGTGTGACGACCGGGTGGCCCCGCCGTGGTTCGTGCAAGGTCGCGGGCAGCAGAAGCCGCCCGCCCCCACCAGCCTTCATCGGGAGAACCTATGCAGCAGGACGGAACGCAGCAGGACCAGATCAGGCAGAACCCCGCTCCCTTCGGCGGTATGAGCCGACGAAACTTCATCGGCGGCGTCGGCACGGCCGCGCTCGCTACGGCGTCCGGGCTGCTGCTGCCCGGCACCGCCCACGCCGCCACCACCATCACCACGAGCCGCACCGGCACCGACGGCATGTACTACTCGTTCTGGACCGACGGCGGAGGCTCCGTCTCCATGACGCTGAACGGTGGCGGCAGCTACGGCACCCGGTGGACCAACTGCGGCAACTTCGTCGCAGGCAAGGGCTGGAACACCGGTGGGCGCAGGTCCGTCCGCTACAACGGCTACTTCAACCCGTCGGGTAATGGATACGGCTGCCTCTACGGCTGGACGTCGAACCCGCTGGTCGAGTACTACATCGTCGACAACTGGGGCAGCTTCCGGCCCACCGGCGAGTACAGGGGCACCGTCTCCAGTGACGGTGGCACGTACGACATCTACAAGACGACGCGGTACAACGCCCCGTCCGTCGAGGGCACCCGCACCTTCGACCAGTACTGGAGCGTCCGGCAGTCGAAGGTGACCAGTGGCTCCGGCACCATCACCACCGGCAATCACTTCGACGCCTGGGCGCGCGCGGGTATGAACATGGGCCAGTTCAAGTACTACATGATCATGGCCACCGAGGGTTACCAGAGCAGCGGGAGCTCGAACATCACGGTCAGCGGCTGACCTCCGTCCGGCGAACGACCGGTTGCGGGGCCCGTCCTCGTGGCGGATCCCGCAACCGAGGCGATCTCGCCATCGCGGCACGGGTCGACCGGTTCGACGACCCCGGTGCGAAGCGGTGCGCCCTCCTCCAGGCAGACGGGATGAACACGTACCTGTTCTTCGCCGGTGACAACGCGCAGCCCCGACTCCGGCGGCGACTACGGCCTCCTGCCCTGCCGTCCGGGTCTGCGGACGTTGCAGCGGTGATGGCATGGCACGAGTCCGGCCCCAGACCGGGGTTGGCGTGGTGGGCTCGGCGGAAGGCCGAGCCCACCCGCGTCAAGCAACGACGTCAGCGCTCGCACGGCGACGGAGTGCGGAGGCGGTCGACGCCCCCAGGCCCGACCGGTTCGCCGACGCTGTCCGATGCTCCCTCGCCGCGACTACCCAGGTACCGAAGTCCCTTTGCCGGGCGGCGCCGTCGAGGCGCGCACCACGAGCTCGGTGGCGAGCTCGATGTGGTGGGACTCGATCTTTTCGCCGTTGGCCAGGCGCAGGGCGGTGCGCAGCGCGGTACCGCCCATCTCCCTCAGCGGTTGGCGCACGGTGGTCAGTGGCGGTGTGGTCATCCGGGCAAGGCTCGTGTCGTCGAAGCCGACCACGCTCAGATCTTCGGGGATGCGCAGGCCGCGGGCGCGGGCGGTCTCGATGACACCGGCGGCGATCTCGTCGTTGCCGGCGAAGACCGCCGTCGGTGGTTCCTGAAGGCTCAGCAGAGCTGTAGCACCGAGCAACCCCGTCTCGTACGTGAAGTCTCCGGACCGGACGTAGCCGTCGGGCACCCGCACACCTTCCGCCTCCATGGCTGCGCGATAGCCGTGCGTACGGGCCTGATTGCATACGGCTACGACTGGTCCGCCGAGATAGGCGATGCGGTGGTGGCCCAACGCGAGCAGGTGCTGGGTCGCTGTCAGGCCACCGGTGAAGTTGGTCGCCCCGATGCTGTTGACCCGGCTGTCCGGCAGGTGCAGTGGGTCCAGCACGACCAGGGGCAGTCCGGACCGGGCCAGTTCGTCCAGGTGCGCTGCGGTGTACACGCTGGTGACCGCGATGACGGCGCGGCGCCCGGCTGAGACCAGGTCCCGGGCCCAGTGCGGGGCACGGGACGCCTTGCTGACAACCACCGAGGCCCCCAACTCGGCCGCGGAGTCGATGATGCCTTCCAGCGTCTCGGCCACGTACGACTTGAGGCCCCCCTTGAACTGCACCTCTATCGTCGGGATCTCGGTGGCCTTGGTGTGGCGGAACACGGGCGCGAGGTAGTGGTGCTGGTGCAGCAGTTCCTGCACCCGGGTGCGGGTGTGCGGCGCCACGTCACCGCGACCGTTGACCACTTTGGACACGGTCGCGACGGAGACCCCAGCCGCTTGGGCGATGTCCGCCAAAGTGGTACGCCTGGCCTTCGGTCGCATCGGTTCCTCTCAGTTGTACGTCCACCGGTGCGGTGAGCCGCCGGTGGCACCGGCAACACGTGTGGAACCGGTCAACCGTACGGCAACCCGGCGCCGAGCTCCTCCGGGCAGGTGCCGCCGGGCCTCCGGCCTCGAAGTCGTCCGACGGTGTGTGCGCTGGGTGGGCGAGGGCATCGAACCCGTCCAGCGTGTCCCGCGCCGGGGCCCCCGACGGTGGGGGCCTGCACCGACAGTGCGAGAACCGCGATCATCGCGTCACCTCTCTGTTCCTGACGGTTTCCTTCGAAACAGTTTCGGTCCCCTTCGAGGGTGATCGAGAGTTGTTCGCACCCGATGCCACGCCGCTTGAGCGGGCCCGCCGGTACGCAGCTGCGCATGTCTTGACAGGGCGTCAGGCCGAAACCTAATTTGCATGAACAGAGCTCGGAGAAGGCTAGTTTCGAAAACCTTTCACCATGACTCACGAGAAGCCGGTGGCTCTCGAGTGCGGAGAAAAGACATGGCGCTCTCCCGACGTACCCTCCTCGGCCTGGCAGCTGGCGTGCCGGTCTCCGCGGCGCTGGCGGCCTGCGGCTCGTCCGGTCCCGGCGGTGGCGGTGGGGCCACGTACTGGTACCTGAACGGCCAGCCACAGGAAGGTGCCAGAGCCGGCGCGGTGGACGCCTTCAACAAGGACCACCCCAAGGGGCAGATCAAGGACACCACCTTCCAGAACGACGCGTACAAGACGAAGATCAAGACCGCCATCGGTGCCGGGCAGGCACCCACCATCATCTGGGGATGGGGTGGCGGGACGCTGCGCACCTACGTGGAAGCGGGCCAGGTCGAGGACCTCACCTCGTGGTTCGGCGAGCACTCCGAGGTCAGGAAAGGGCTTTTCCCGACCTCGTTCGGAGCGGCGACCGTCGACGGCAGGATCTACGCGATGCCGTGCGAGGTCGTGCAGCCGATCATCCTCTACTACAACAAGAGGGTCTTCGACCAGGTCGGCGTGAAGCCCCCTCAGTCCTGGGACGATGTCATGGCGTTGGTGCCCAGGTTCAACGCGAAGGGCATAGCACCGTTCTCACTCGGCGGTCAGTCCCGGTGGACGAACATGATGTGGCTGGAGTTTCTGTTCGACCGCATCGGTGGTCCCGAGGTGTTCCAGGCCATCATGGAAGGCGAGAAGAACGCCTGGTCCCACCCGGACGCCATCGCCGCGCTGACAAAAGTGCAGGAGCTGGTCAAGGCCGACGGATTCGTCAGGGGCTTCTCCTCGATCACCGCGGACTCCAACGCCGACCAGGCACTGCTGTACCGCGGCAAGGCCGCGATGATGCTGCACGGCGCCTGGTCATACGGCATCCAGCAGGCCGACGGCGGGGACTTCGTCTCCGGCGGCGCGTTGGGCTACATGAACTTCCCGCCCGTGGACGGCGGCAAGGGTGATCCGGGCAACACCGTCGGCAACCCGGCGCAGTACCTGTCCATCTCCTCGAAAGCCGGCGCCGAGGAGAAGAAGATCGCCAAGGAATTCTTCGCCTCAGGCGTCCTCCAGGATGACGAGACGAAGAGGTGGATCGACAACGGGTCGGTCCCGATCCGGCTCGGTACGGAGAAGCTGCTGGCCGCTTCCAAGAACGCCGATTTCCTGCAGTTCACCTACGACCTCGCCAGCAAGGCAAAGTTGTTCGGCCAGTCCTGGGACCAGGCGCTCAGTCCGGCGGCCGCCGAGACCCTGCTGGGCAACATCGCCAAGCTGTTCCAACTGAACATCTCTCCGCAGCAGTTCGCCCGCGCTCTCAACGCCGCCACCGCCAAATGACCTCCCTCACCAGCCATCCGCCGCGCCGTGAATCGCGCAGCTTCCTGCCGTGGCTGGCGATGCCGGCGCTGGTGGTCTTCGTCGGCTTCGCGGTGATTCCACTCGTCGGTGTCTTCGTACTGAGCTTCACCACGTGGGACGGGATCGGCGCCATCCACCCGTCGGGGTTCACCAGCTGGCGTGCGGTGCTCACCGACCCGGGGTTGCCGCACGCCCTCGGGGTGACGTTTCTGGTGATGGCCGTGTCCTGGGCCGTCCAGACGCCGCTCAGTATCCTGCTCGGCACGTTCTTGGCGGGCCGCCAGCACTACCGCGCGGTGCTGGGCGTCGTGTACTTCGTCCCCCTGATGCTCAGCTCCGCGGCGATCGCGATCGCGTACAAGGCCCTGCTGGACCCCAACTTCGGGCTCGGTGCCGGGCTGAAGATCCCGTTGCTCAGCCAGGACTGGCTGGGGCGGCCCGGGCTGGCGTTCGGGGTCGTCGTCTTCATCGTCTCCTGGCAGTTCATCCCGTTCCACTCCCTGATCTATCAGGGCGGTGTCCAGCAGATACCGAAGTCCCTCTACGAGGCGGCACAAATGGACGGGGCCGGCCGGATCCGGCAGTTCTTCAGCATCACCCTGCCCCAGCTGAGATACACCATCATCACCTCGTCCACGCTGATGGTGGTCGGGTCACTGACCTTCTTCGACCTCATCTTCGTCCTGACCGAGGGCGGCCCCGGCGACGCCACCCGGGTCCTGGCGCTGGACATGTACAAGCGGGGATTCCAGGCCAGCCTGATGGGACCGGCCAGCGCCGTCGCAGTCATTCTGGTCCTGGTGGGCCTGGCCCTCGCCCTGCTGCTGCGCCGGCTCGGTGGCCGGGACGCCGGTGCGAGCCAACTCGAGGGAGCCTGACGTGACCACCACGCCGACCGGGGCGCGACAACCGCAGAAGACCGCCCCTCGCACGGGACGAGGCCACTCCCGCCGGCGCAACTGGGCCGGCGGAGTGGCCGGATATATCTGGCTCGTCATCGTCGCCGTGCCCCTGTACTGGACGCTCATCACCAGCCTCAAGGCCCAGAGCCGCTACTATGCGAGCAACCCGCTGGTACCTTCGGCCGACCCGACACTCGACAACTACCGGCTGGTCATCGAGTCCGACTTCCTCCGCTACTTCGTCAACAGCGTCGTCGTCACCGCCGGCGCCGTCGCGCCGGCAGTCGTGTTCTCCTTCATGGCCGCTTACGCGATCGTCCGCGGCTGGCACATGCGGAGCCTTCGCGCGATCAACAGGCTGTTCCTCATGGGCCTTGCCATCCCGTTGCAGGCGACGGTGATCCCGGTCTACCTGATCATCATCAAACTGCATCTGTACGACAGTCTGCTGGCGCTGATCGTTCCGTCGATCGCTTTCGCCGTCCCGCTGTCCGTTCTGGTGCTCGCCAACTTCATCCGCGACGTGCCCAAGGAGCTGTTCGATTCGATGCGGGTCGACGGCGCCACCGAATGGACGACGCTGTGGCGACTCGCGGCGCCGCTCACCCGACCGGCCATCCTCACCGTGACCATCTTCAACGCGCTGACCATCTGGAACGGATTCCTGCTGCCCCTGATCCTCACCCAGAGCCCCGGCCACCGGACCCTGCCGCTCGCACTGTGGACCTTCCAGGGCCAGTACGGGGTGAACGTCCCCGCCGTTCTCGCCGCCGTCGTCCTCACCACACTGCCCCTTCTGGTGCTGTACGCGTTCGGCCGCCGTCAGCTGCTGAGCGGTCTGACCGCTGGATTCAGCCGCTGACTCCGTGTCCGGTGGCAGACCTGCTGCCCGAGTCGTCCGAAGCCGGTGCCGGAGCCTGTGCGCAACCGCCCCGCCTCGAGCCCTAATCGTTCACCTGTTCGTCCGTCGCGCCCCGGCCAAGAGGTTGAGGGGCGTGGAAGGAAAAGGAACGCCGACGTGACTGTAGAGAACATTCCCGGATTCTCTCTCTGGAACGACCTCAGCCTTTCGGTCACCGCGAGGGTCGACGCCCTGATCGACGCGATGAGCATCGAGGAGAAGATCGCCCAACTGTACGGAGTGTGGGTGGGCGCCTCCGATCAGGGCGGTGAAGTGGCCCCTCACCAGCACGACATGGAGGATCCCGTCGACCTGGACGCACTCCTGCCCTCCGGACTGGGGCAGCTGACCCGTCCGTTCGGCACGGTCCCGGTCGACCCCGCTCTGGGCGCACTCTCGCTGGCCCGCACACAGATCCGTATCGCCGCCACGAACCGGTTCGGCATACCAGCTCTCGCGCATGACGAGTGTCTGGC
This sequence comes from Streptomyces sp. NPDC005752, assembly GCF_040630715.1. Lineage (NCBI taxonomy): Bacteria > Bacillati > Actinomycetota > Actinomycetes > Kitasatosporales > Streptomycetaceae > Streptomyces > Streptomyces sp. NPDC005752. The sequence continues at coordinate 52,748 of NZ_JBEXYB010000034.1, forward strand.
CGGCTTCGCCGCCTGGGGGGCGACTGCCTACCCCGTTCCGCTTTCCTGGGGCGCCACCTTCGATCCCGATACGGTGCGGCGCATGGCCGCCGCCATCGGCCGCGACATGCGTTCCGTCGGCGTCCACCAGGGGCTCGCGCCCGTCCTGGATGTCGTGCGCGACGCCCGCTGGGGCCGGGTCGAGGAGACCATCGGCGAAGACCCCTACCTCGTCGGCACCATCGGGACGGCCTATGTGCAGGGCCTCGAGTCGGCCGGGATCGCCTCCACCCTCAAGCACTTCGTCGGTTACTCGGCCTCCCGTGCCGGCCGTAACCTCGCTCCCGCCTCCATGGGCCCGCGTGAGCGCGCCGACGTTCTGCTGCCTCCCTTCGAGATGGCTGTCCGTGAAGGCCGGGCCCGGTCGGTGATGAACGCCTACACCGACACGGACGGCATGCCCTCCGCGGCCGATGAGAATCTGCTCACCGGGTTGCTGCGCGACACATGGGGCTTCGACGGCACCGTCGTCGCCGACTACTTCGCCATCGCCTTCCTGAAGACCCTGCACGGCATCGCAGCCGACTGGGCAGATGCCGCAGGCACGGCGCTGCGTGCGGGTATCGACGTCGAACTACCCAATGTCAAGACCTACGGAGCGCCCCTGACCGAGGCCGTCGCGGACGGCCGCATTCCGGAAGCGCTGGTCGATCGCGCCCTGCGCCGGACACTCACCCAGAAGGCGGGACTCGGTCTGCTCGACCCGGACTGGAATCCGCTGCCGGCCGCGCTCCATGGGGCAGATCTGAACGAACCGGCCGCCGTGCGCGGCCGGATCGACCTGGACGGTCCGGAGAACCGCGCACTGGCCCGCACGGTCGCCGAGAAGGCAGTGGTGCTGCTGAGCAACGACGGCACCCTGCCGCTCGAAAGGCCGCGCCGCATCGCCCTGCTCGGTCCCAACGCCGACGAGCCCGTCGCCGTCCTGGGGTGCTACTCCTTCCCCCAGCACATCGGGGTCCGCCACCCCGGGACTCCACCCGGCATCGAACTGCCCACGCTGCGCGACTCTCTCTCCAGCGAGTTCCCCGACGCCGAGATCACGGTCGCCCTCGGGACCGGAATCGACGACGGTGACCTCTCCGGCATCCGCGAGGCCGCCCGGTTGGCACGCGAGTCCGACATCGCCCTGGTGGTTCTCGGCGACCGCGCCGGGCTCTTCGGACGGGGCACCAGCGGTGAGGGATGCGACGTCGCGACGCTGGTGCTGCCCGGCGCACAGCAGCAACTGCTCGACGCCCTGCTCGACCTGGAGACACCCGTGGTCACCGTACTGCTCGCGGGGCGACCGTACGCCCTCGGGCGCGCCGTGGAGGAGTCCGCCGCGATCGTGCAGTCCTTCTTCCCGGGTGAGGAGGGCGCCCGTGCGATCGCCGGGGTGCTCAGCGGCCGTACCAACCCCTCCGGCCGCCTGCCGGTCAGCGTGCCGCGTGTGCCGGGCTCCCAGCCGGCCACGTATCTAGGGGCGCGGCTGGCTCACGCCAGCGAGGTGTCAAGCAGCGACCCGACCCCCGCGTTCGCCTTCGGCCACGGTCTGTCCTATACGCGGTTCGACTGGACGGATCTGACCCTGGTCGTCGAGGAGGTTCCGACTGACGGCGAGTTCACCCTCACCTTCACCGTCCGCAACACAGGCGGGCGATCCGGAACCGAGATCGTCCAGGTCTATCTGCACGACCCGGTCGCCTCCGTCGTCCAGCCGGTGCAGCGCCTCGTCGGCTACACCCGGGTCGAGCTGCAACGGGGCGAGGCCCGGTGCCTGCGTGTCACTGTCCCGGCCGACGTCGCCTCCTTCACCGGACGCGACCATCGGCGCGTCGTCGAGCCGGGCGAGCTGGAAGTGAGGTTGGCCGCGTCCAGCGCGGATCCGCGACTGACGGCCAGGGTCACATTGACCGGAGCCGCACGCCACGTGGACCACACTCGACGCCTGCACGCCACGATCGAGCAGGAGCCGGTCGATCAGGCGTGAACCGGCGGCGCAGCGTACGTCGCAGGTGTGGCGCCGCTGCGCACACCGGGCCGCGGGGCCGGACATGTGCAGGCCCGAAGCCTGCACTCACGGGATACAGGTCAGTACTCCGTGAGTGCCGCCCCTCCGCCGTCAGACGTGCCACCCGGGGCTCGGCGGTGGCCGTTCGGGCTCCCGGTCACCCTCGCAGCACGCCGCGCTGCGCGAGGTTGCGCATCAGCGCTCGCACACCGAAGGTCCAGGGCGCGGCCTGCTCGCTGGGAACGACGGTGTTGACCAGAGTGCCGAGCCGCGGGCTGGAGATCCGCACGACATCGCCGTACTCGTGGGTGAAGCCCGCGCCCGGTGCCTGTCGGTCCTCGGTGGGGGCGAACAGCGTCCCGGTGAACAGGACGTGCCCGTCCGGGTATTGATGGTGCGGCCCGTGGGTGGCGGCCACCAGTTCCAGTACGTCGCGGCTGATCTCACGCATGGAACTGCTGCCGTGCAGTACGTAGCCGTCCGGGCCGTCGATCCGCAGGCCGATGTCGAGTCCGCGCACGGTGTCGAGGTTGAAGCCCTCGTCGAGCAGACGGATGAACGGGCCGATCGCGCACGAGGCGTTGTTGTCCTTCGCCCGGGACAGCAACAGGGCGCTGCGACCCTCGATGTCGCGGAGGTTGACGTCGTTACCGAGCGTCGCGCCGCGCACCCGGCCGCGCGAGTCCACGACGAGGACGACCTCGGGCTCAGGGTTGTTCCACACCGAGGCACCGAGGACGCCGATGTCGGCGCCGGTGCCGACCGAGGACAGTACCGGGGCCTTGGTGAACACTTCCGGGTCCGGCCCGATTCCGACCTCCAGGTACTGCGACCACAGTCCTTCGGCGACGAGCAGCTCCTTGACCCTGCCGGCTTCCGGCGACCCGGGGCGGATGCCGTCGAGGGCGCCGCCCACCGCCTGCCCGATGCGGGCCCGTACCCGCGCCGCCTGCGCCGGATCGCCGCCCGTCCGCTCCTCGATGACGCGTTCCAGCAGACTCCGGGCGAAGGTGACGCCCGCGGCCTTGATCACCTGCAGGTCGATGGGGGAGAGGAGACACGGGACCTCACGGCGGTCGGTCGGTGCCTGGATCAGTTCGTCCAGGCTCCAGACGTGTCCGCCGTCGGCCTCGCGGACGACCGCCGCCGCGTCGTCGAGTTCCATGAGGTCGGCGACCGTGGGTGCGATGGCCGTCAGGTCGACGACGTGCTTCCCGCGGACCGCGGCCACGCACGGTCCGCCCCGTTCCGGGCTGTGCACGCGCGCGACGAGGGCCGCTCGGTCGGCGTCCTCGGGCAGGACGGAGCCGGTTGTCAGCGTCGGACGGGGGCGCGTCGTTGCCGGTTCCACGATCGATGCTCTCCTGGGTTCGAGGAAGGTGGATCGCCCTGGGCGGGATCAGTGGGAGTCGCGGGGGACCTCGTGACCACGGCTTCCGCGCAGGAATCCGAAGTCGGCCCCTTGGTCCGCCTGTTCGACGTTCTGGGTGTAGAGCCAGGTATAGCCGCTGGTATATCGCTCAGCGGGTGCCCTCCATGTCTGCCGGCGGCGCGTGAGCTCGGCCTCGTCCACGTCCAGACTCAGGGTGCGGTTCGGGACGTCGAGGATCACGGGGTCCCCGTCGCGCACCAGGGCGAGAGGCCCGCCGACGGCGGCTTCGGGCGCTACGTGCAGGATCACCGTCCCGTACCCGGTGCCACTCATCCGGCCGTCGCAGACGCGCACCATGTCCTTGACGCCGGCTTTCAGCAGCTTGGCGGGCAGCGGGACGTTGGAGACCTCGGGCATGCCGGGATAGCCCTTGGGGCCGGCGTTGCGGATGACGATGACGGTGTTCTCGTCGACGTCGAGGTCCGGGTCGTCGGCCACCTCGTGATAGGCCTCGGGGGAGTCAAAGACGCGCGCAGGACCGCGGTGGGTGAGCAGGTGCGGTGACGCGGCGGACTGCTTGATCACGGCACCGTCGGGGCAGAGGTTGCCGCGCAGGACGGCGATACCGGTGCCCGCGGGCTGGAAGGGGGCATCGAGGCCGGTGATGACGTCGGCGATGATGCGTTCGGCATTCTCGGTGTTCTCGGCGATGGTGCGTCCGGTCACCGTGATTTGTTCGCCGTGCAGCAGCTTGCCACTGAGCAGCTCGGCCACGACGGCCGGCAGGCCGCCCGCGTAGCAGAAGTCCTCCATGAGGTAGGTGCCACTGGGCATCAGGTTGACCAGGGTCGGAACCGCGCGGACCAGGTCGTCGAAGTCCTGCAGGCTCAGTTCGACGCCGAGCCGTCCGGCGATGGCGGTGAGATGGATGATGGCGTTCGTGGAGCCGCCGATGGCCGCGTTGACCCGGATGGCGTTCTCGAACGCCGCCCGGGTCAGGATCTGCGACGGGCGCAGATCCTCGTCCACCATCCGTACGATGCGCTGTCCCGCCGCCTGCGCGGTTTCCATCCGCCGGGAGTCGACCGCGGGCCAAGCCGCCGAGCCCGGCAGCTGCATACCGAGCGCCTCGGCCATGCAGGCCATGGTCGAGGCGGTACCCATCGTCATGCAGTGCCCGTGGGAACGGGCCATGCACCCCTCCGCGAAGAAGCACTCCTCCTCGGTCATCCGGCCGGTCTTCAGATCCTCCTCGAACTTCCAGACGTGGGTGCCGGATCCTACGTCCTGGCCCCGGTACTTGCCGTTGAGCATCGGCCCGCCGGTGACCATGACGGCGGGCAGGTCGACACTGGCAGCGCCCATGAGCATGGCGGGCGTCGTCTTGTCGCAGCCGGACAGCAGCACGACACCATCGAGCGGATTGGCCCGGATCAGCTCCTCGACCTCCATGGCCATGAGGTTGCGGTACAGCATGGCGGTGGGGCGCATGAGGGTCTCGCCGGTGGCCATGGTGGGAAACTGAAGCGGTAGGCCGCCTGCTTGCCACACGCCGCGTTTGACGGCGTCGGCGACGTCTGTCAGATGGGCGTTGCACGGGGCGAGTTCGGAGGCGCTGGTCGCGACGCCGATGACGGGACGCCCGTCGAACACCTCGTGCCCGAGCCCCTGGTTGCGCATCCAGGAGCGGTACAGCATCCCACTGCGGCCCTGCGCGCCGAACCATGCCTGGCTGCGACTCGTCTTCCGACCGTCGGTCATGTAGGCACTCCCGTGGCTCTGGCGTCGTCGCTTCGCGATGGGGCGATTTCGGGTGAGGGCCCGTGGCCCTTACCCTGTGAAGCAATCATTAAATGATTCGATGAATGGTGTCCAGGGGGCGAGCAGAGATCGTGGTGCACTTCCTGACCATGCATCAGCGAGTGGTCGACGAACTCGGGCGGCGCATCGTGGGTGGCGCGTGGGAGCCGGGCGATTCGTTGCCGGTCGAGGAGGCGCTCGCCGCCGAGACCGGTGTCAGCCGAGGGGTGTTGCGCGAAGCGGTCAAGGCGCTGGTGGCCAAGGGGATGCTCCACGTACGTCCGCGCACCGGCACGCGCGTCCTGCCCCCGGAGCACTGGAACCACCTGGACCGTGACGTACTGCGCTGGAAACAGGCCGGAGACGCTGCGGCTCTGCTGCGCGACACGGGTGAACTGCGCCGGATCGTCGAGCCCGAGGCGGCCCGGCTCGCTGCTGAGCGGGCGGACCCCGACGATGTACGAGTCCTGTACGACTGTTTCGCGGCCATGGAGGCCGCAGCGGCGGAACCCGACCGCAGCGGCTACGTAGAGGCCGACATCACCTTTCATCGGGCCCTGCTCGATGCCAGCGGCAACCGTCTCCTCGGCTCACTGGGCCGCGCTGTCGACATCGCGCTGGAACACAGCTTCCTCGTCAGTACCCGGACCCCGGGCGCTGTGGAAGCCTCACTGCCGGGACACCGCGCCATCGTGCGTGCCGTCGAGGCCCGCGATCCCTCGGCCGCGGCGGCCGCTGTACTGGCCATCATCGAAGCCGCCGAGGAAGAGATCGCCCAGTCACCCGGAATGCCCGGCGATGCGACACGGAAAGCATCGCAACCCCCTGCTCGGCCCAGATGATGCCCTTCGATCCTCTGTCCCCGGTGCACTCGGGTGCTTGTCCCCGCTTCGGTACTTCGCGCTACCTGCTCGGGCCGGTATCTGTCCGCTGCCATACGCGCGCTCGCGCAGTACGCGTCTCACCCGGCCGGTCGCCTGACGACGCTCTGCGGGTGCTTTGACCCGTGAGTTCAGAAGAGGTCGAGCTCCGCAGACTCGACTGCACCCAGTAGCCGGCAGTCTCCGGTCTTTCCGTCAACGCGCAGGTAGCCCGTACCTACAGCTATGTCCCGGGGGTCTCCATCACGGAGATAGGCAGCTGACTGGCAGTCGAAATAGAAGTCGTCTCCCACGTGGGCGCATTCCCCATCGACGAGCGCGAAGGCCATACCTTTGTGGCTGACCTGCTGGTCCAGGAAGTTCTGGGCCAGCACGGCAGCGGTTCAGCATCAGTCTGTCCTCAGAAGAGAGAAGTTCCGCCATGGCGAGAGGCTGGCATGTCCTTTCTGACCGTAGGAACCCGACCATCATGCACTGGGGCGGTCTCGCGGTGAGCTGACAACAAAAGTTCACCTCGCCGCCGACATTCGCTGCCGACCACTCGCCTTCGTCCTCACGGCGGGCCAGGCAGGTGACGCACCCGCCTTTGATTCGCTCATGGCACGGATCCGGGTGCCCAGGCCGGTCGGCAGACCTCGAACAACGCCGGATGTGGTCCTGGCCGACAAGGCCTACTCATCGCGCGCGATCCGCGATCACCTGCGGCGTCGCGGGATCCGCCCGCAACCGGCCGACCAAGCCGCCAACCGCAAGCGCAGAGGCAGCTTCGGCGGCCGGCCCCAGCCTTCGACCGCGAGTCTTACAAGCAGCGAAACGCCGTCGAGCGGTGCATCAACAAGCTCAAGCAATGGCGTGGTCTGGCCACCCGATACGACAAGACCGCCACCGTCTACCTTGCCGGACCGCACGTTGCCGCCATCTTCATCTGGTCAGCAATGTGATCCACAAGAAACGGCCTAGCCGCTAGTGCCGTATCAGGCAACGTTCGCCCCTCCATGACGTCATGGGTAGGGCCTCTCGCCGATCAGGTGAGGTGCTCCTGCGCCCAGCGGGCAATGCCGCCGAGCTTGACTGCCGCTACGTCGCTGTCGCCGGTCCGGACGGGCTGATCGGCCTCGTAGTCGTAGCCTTCGAGGCCGCTCTCCTCCTCGATCATCCGCGCGATCTGATATGCCTCCGCCATGATCGGCAGTGCTTGCTGCCCCGGGTAGCGATAGGGGATCTCGATGTTGGCCGAATCCCCCGCGTAGTCCAGCTGCAGATGACCGGCCGGCCCGTCACGCCACAGGGTCAGGCTGTAGGGGTACTTCTCGGTGGTGACCGGCCCCACCTCCCGCGACATCCGCTGTATCAGCCTGTCCCAGGCGGCCCGCTGGTCACGGGTCAGGCTCATGGGCTTGAGGTCGGCATCCGGGTCGTAGGCGGAGTTGATCTCTTCCAGGGTCTCGTCGAAGGTACGGCCCGGGGGAACCCGCAGGAACATGATGTCGTAGGTCACCGTCCGCAGCCTACGGGCCCACGCCCCGCTATGTTCGAGGTCGTGGCGGGACAGGTGCGGGTGCGGCAGATCGATGACGACGAGGGCCGCAAACTGCTGCGGATCATCCGCCGGGGCACCGGTTCGGTGGTGACCTGGCGGCGGGCCCAGATGGTCTTGCTGTCCGCCCAAGGCATGCCGGTAGCGAAGATCGCCGAGGTCACCTTCACCAGCGCGGACCGGGTCCGGGATGTGATCCACAACTTCAACACCGACGGCTTCGACTCCCTGTATCCGAAGTACAAGGGCGGCCGGCCCAGGGACCTTCACCCTGCCCGAGCGACGCGAGATCAAGAAGATCGCGAAGTCCAAGCCGACCGAGCACGACCTGCCCTTTTCAACCTGGAGTCTGACCAAGCTGGCGGACTTCCTGGTCGCCGAGGAGGTGGTCGACGACATCAGCCACGAGGGGCCTGCGCATCCTGCTCCGCGAGGAAGGCGTCTCCTTTCAACGCCTGAAGACCTGGAAGACCTCCCGAGACCCGGACTAGGCGGCCAAGAGGGCGAGGGTCGAGCACCTCTACGCTATCGCCGACGGCGAGGTCATACCGGAGGACGGCGAGCCCGAAGTCGTCTTCTGCCTGGACGAGTTCGGACCACTCAACCTGATGCCCCACCCCGGGAAGCAGTGGGCCGAACGCGGCGGCAAGCACAAGGACCCGGACCGTGAGCCACGCCGTCGTCGACGGGCGACCTACAACCGCTACGGCGGAGTGCGTCACCTGTTCGCCGCCTACGACCTGGCCAGGGACAAGCTCTGCGGCCATATCAAGCCGATCAAGAGGCGAACGCAGTTTCTGGAATTCTGCCGCTACCTGCGCACGCTTTACTCGGCCCACGTCCGCATCGCGATCGTCTGCGACAACTTCTCCCCGCACCTGACCACGAAGAAGTGCCAGCGAGTCGGTGACTGGGCCGCCGCGAACAACGTTGAGATCGCCTACACCCCGACGAACTCCTCCTGGCTGAACCGCATCGAGCCGGGCACCCCTAGTCCGTTGCAGCATCGACACGCTCAGCATGACGAGGGCTTCTACGTGCTGGCGGGAACTTTCCGGTTCACCGTCGGCGAGGACCAATACGACGCCGGGCCGGGCACCTGGGTCATCGTGCCGACCGGGGCGCCGCACACGTTCGCCAACGTCGGCGACGAGAACGCGGTCATGCTGAACACCTTCACGCCGGACCTGTATGTGCAGTACTTCCGCGACTTCAAGGCCATGATCGATTCCGGGCAACCGGTCAACGCCGAGACCATGCAGCCGCTCTGGAAGAACTACGCCACCGAGATCTCGAACGCATACGCCTCGTGAAGCGCCTTCAATACGACCGCTACGGCGGCCCGGAGGTGATGCGGCTCCAGGGGCCTGACTGGACCGTCCGCGCACAACACCGCGTCCACGAGTGCGAACAATCCATCCGCATGCCTGGTCAGACAGGAGTAGAACTCACCCCGAAGGCGTGACGGTCTCGCAAACGGATCCTGCCGGACAGGATGATGCGACAGACTCATCCCCACTGCCTTCGTAGTGAGGGTTGTGTGTTCCTGGTCGGATCACATGATCAGCCGAAGACCGCCTGCATGCGACGCAGTTACCAGTCCGAGTCATCAAGTACGAGGACTCGTTCGGGCACCGAGGTTGGAGATCAAGTTAGGTCCCTGCTTGGGCTGGTGCGCCACGTGGCCGAGGATGAACGTCAATTCCGACGGATGGCTGGCGAGGACTCGCCCAGGATCTACCGCACCCCTGAAGACCGTGACGGCGACTGGAACGGAGCGGTGGCCGACTCGGCGGTCGTGGAAGATGCCTGGCGGCAGTGGTGAGTCGAGAGCGAGCTGACCGACCGTTTCATCGCCGGCTTCACTGACCTCGGCACGCGGACTGGGGAGGCGCCGCTACGCGAGATCCTGGTGGCACAGATCGCCGAGTACGCGAGGCACTGCGGTCACGCCGACCTCCTTCGCGAGCGGATCGATGGCCGAGTTGGCCAGTGACCACAGCCCGCCCTATGGGCCCCGGGAGAAGCCAAACAGTCTTGGCGGGTGGCCCGGGCCGGACTTCTGTATCGGCGAGACGGTAGGAACCGGGCCTGCTCTCCATGACTGTGCCGCGTGACAGGAAGCTGACCGCCCGCATCCTGCTCGCTGTAGGCGGTCAGCTTCTACGGTCGGGCGGATACTGGACACCGAGTTGCACGTACGGGTTCCCGTGCGCCGTGCGAAACCGGACAAAATCGAAGAGAAACCTTCGCCATGCGGTTGGCTGATGAGAGGAACTGGCCGGTGGCGAACGAGTCCTTGAGCGGGTGAGTGCGCAGGTCGCCGCCGGCTGCCCCTCGGTGGCGCCGGCGCCCGGGCGCGTGTTCAGGCAGCTGGAATGATCGTGAATCGGGCTGTGCCTGTCACGTCTGCCACCGTCGGACGGATATTTGCCGTTCTGCAGAGGAGTTCCAGAATGTCCTCGAACGCGGCTTCCAGCGGATCCTCCGTTCCCATCGCCGCCATGGCCGCCTCGAGCTCCGGTGGGACCGGGTCCTCGCTAATGTTGCCGTGCCGGTCGACAACCGTCTCGCCGTTGCGATGGACCACGAAGTCGGTGTCCCCGTTGACGCTGCTGTAAGCGGAGACTGCGAGGGTTCCTTTGGACAGCGCTGGACTGCCTATGCCCAGCAGGCCGTTGTCCTCGACGAGCAGGGTGTGCGAGCCGAGAGCGAACGCGGCCACGCGCACGTCCTCCATCCCGGTGTCCTCGATCTCGCTCTGGGACAGCAGGTCGCTCCAGTCACCGGTGCGAACGCTCACCGGGTCCGCGCCCAGCCGGGCCAGAGCCTCGTCGGGCGTCGTGTCGTGCACGACAGTCGCGCAGTAGCTGACCTGGTCCGTCAGTTCCGTCATCCACGCTCCGAAGTCCTCGGCCGGCTCCCCAGGGGCTGCGCCGGGCTCGACCACCTCACCGTTGCGCCAGACGACACTACCGTCGGCGCGGCACAGGACCACTTCGCCTTCCTGAACGCGGAGTTCTTCGGCCGGCCCGCCCAGCGCTGGGCGTTCGTCGTCGAGGACGCGCAGCATGCCGTCCTCGTCGAGGCGCAGTCCCGGCTCGGCTGTCTCGCCGAGGTGCGTGCTCCAGAGCCAGGTGTGATCCGCTGCGAACAGCACGAGATACCGTTCGTCCCAGTGACCGAACACGGTCCTCCCACCGGCGGAGGTGAGGGAGTGCGGTCCCAGTGTCTGCCCACGGCGCAGCACCGCCCCCCGCGGGGCGTCGGCGGCGGGTCCCTTACAGGCAGCGTGAGGGCCGGTCGACCACACCGACCCGCCGTCCGCGTCGAGGAGTTCTGCACGGCCGTCGTCCCGCACCACGAGCTGGCGGGCGCCCGAACCGGCTGTGGCGGAGCTCCATATCCGGGCGCCGTGAACGTTGCGGACCGACAGGTCACCGCTCTCGGAGAGCTCTGCCCATCCACCGCCGATCCCGTCCGTTGCGGTCCTCCACACAACGCGGTGCTCGGTATGGCAGTGCAATGTCAGATCGCCGTTGTCCTGGTGGGCCAGAGTGTGAGTCCCGTCGGGGGATGTCAGGGACTGGTTGCGCAGGCGCCCGCCTGCCTCCAGGACCGGTCCGCCGTACGCGTAGGGCGCTCCCATGGGAATCGGCCCGTGCGGGAGCTGGGTCCCCTCGTGCCACAGGACGGCGCCTTCGGAGTCGACCAAGCACAGCATCCAGGCCTTGGACGTCGATCCGCCCGGCCTGTGCAGGCGCCAGGTGAGCTGGGTACCCTCCTGTTCCAGCCAGTCGACCAACCGGCCGGTGAGCGCGTAGCTTCCGCCCCCGCCCTTCCAGCTCTGGTGGACCCGCAGCCATCCGTTCTGCTCGCGGGCCACGGTCCGGCGGACCTTCCCCTCACGGACGAGATACGCGTCCCCGGTGATGGCGGCCGCGGGTGCCGCGTCCCCGAGGGCCACGGCGTGGACGGGGCCGGTGCGTATATTGCCCACGCGGACGTGCGAGCGGTCCAGAAGTTCCAACTCACCCGCGTCCGTGAGGATCACGTATTGCGCACCGGGCGCTGAGAAGCCCGAGTGCCAGACCGGCCCCTGGCCGTCCTCGGTCTCCACCACCACCTCGTACCCGCCCCCCAGCAACAGCGTCCCCGCCGCGCCCGCTCGCCACACGACCTGGTCGCTCTCGGTGTCAGTGACCACGGCGACACCAACCGCATCGCAGCTCAGCAGGAACCGCCCAGAGGGGGACGTCAGCTGGCCGTCCGGGTAGAGACGTTCGAATTGCGGCAATTCATGCATAAAGGTGCTCTTCTCGTCGTGCCGTAGTCAGGCGGCGTCACTGGTGGCCATTCTGCTGGCCGACACTGACAACAGGAGAAGACAGCGGTGATCCACTGGTCGAGCCCGCGGCGGAGTACTGGCTGCGGGACCCGGTGAACCACCGCAGGTCGAGTTCCGCAGGGCTGGATCGGACGATAGACGACCCGCGGTGAAATGCTATTTCGTCGAAGGCGTGGGATTGACGTGTGTGCTTGTTGATGGGTTGTGTGGCCCTCAAGTCGTCATCCAGGGGTCCGTCTGATAGGCCGTGTGCCGTCCGAGCTGGACGCGGAGATGGAGGCTCGTGCGCTTGAGCGGGGCTGGGCATTGGGTACTGCCTCGGGGGAGACCTCGGCTGGCCTGGCCCTGCCCGACCGATCCGGCTCACCCGCACCGGCTCAGCTTCCGATAATCAGGGAGCCTTCGTTCTCCTCGGCCTCGGCCGCCGACCCAGGGGTGCTGGAGAAATCCTTCCGGTGCGGCCGATGCCGGCATCCCGGACGAGGCGGCGGTTGTCAGGCTGCTGTCTGTTTCAGGTCGTGGTGGATGGCGTGCGCGCTGCCGGTCAGGGGCAGGCCTGTCCCGCCGCGTCTCGCCGCGATGATCTCCGCTGCGATGGACAGGGCCGTCTCCTCGGGGGTGCGGGCTCCGAGGTCCAGCCCGATGGGTGATCGCAGCCGCGCCAGCTCGCGTTCGTTCAGCCCTGCTTCACGCAGCCGCCGCAGCCGGTCCTCGTGGGTCCCGCGCGAGCCCATCGCCCCGACGAACGCGACCGGTCTCCGTAGCGCTTCGGTGAGTAGCGGTACGTCGAACCGGGCTTCATGGGTGAGGACGCACAGCACCGTGCGTCCGTCGGTCCTGGTGCTCCGCAGGTAGCGGTGCGGCCAGTCGACGACGACCTCGTCCGCCTCGGGGAAGCGGGCCCGGGTGGTGAAGACGGGCCTGGCGTCGCACACCGTGACGTGGTGGCCCAGGAATTTGCCGACCCGTACCAGGGCCGCGGCGAAGTCGATGGCACCGAACACGATCATGCGGGGTGGTTCCACGCTGCACTCGACGAGCAGGGTGAGCCCGCCGGGACACTGCGAGCCGTTCTCGGAGAGGGTGACGGTGCCGGTCCGGCCGGTGTCCAGCAGGGCCCGTGCCTCGGCTGCCGCCGTGCGGTCAAGCTTCATGTGGCCGCCGAGCCCGCCCTCCTGACTGCCGTCGGGGCGGACCAGCAGGGCCCGCCCGAGCAGCTCTGCCGGGCCACGTACGACCCGGGCAAGCGCCGCCTGCCCGCCGGAGGCTGCGGCAGAGGTTGCGGCTCGCAGCACTTCACGCTGGGGTGAGCCCTCATGGACCGGTGTGACCATGATGTCGAGGACCCCGCCGCAGGTCAGACCGACCGCGAAGGCGTCCTCGTCGCTGTAGCCGAAGCGTTCGCGTACGGTTCGGCCGTCCTGGAGGGCCTGGGCGCACAGTTCGTAGACGGCGCTCTCCACGCAGCCGCCGGAGACCGAGCCGATGGCTGTGCCCCGGGTGTCGACGGCGAGGGCGGCTCCGGGGCCGCGTGGGGCGCTGCCGTCCACGGCGACGACGGTGGCGACCGCGAACTCCCGGCCATCGTCCATCCAGGTGTTCAGCGTGTCGGCGATGTCAAGCATCCGCCGCTCCGCTGTCCGAGGGCGGAAGTGCGGGTGCCGCGAGGACGCGGTCGGGGCGGATGGGCAGATTCCGGTGGCGTACGCCGGTGGCGTGCCAGACCGCGTTGGCGACGGCCGCGGCCGCGCCCACGATGCCGACCTCGCCCACTCCCTTGATCCCGATGGGGTCGTCCGGGTCGTGGTCGTCCACCCAGTCCGCCTCGATGTCGGGGACGTCGGCGTGTGTGGCCACGTGGTAGCCGGCGAGGTCGGGGGAGTAGTGGCGGCCGGTGTTCGGGTCGCGGACGGCCTCCTCGTGCAGGGCCATGGAGATGCCCCAGGTCATTCCGCCGACCAGTTGGTTGCGGGCGGTGAGCGGGTTCACGATCCGGCCGGCCGCGAAGATCCCCAGCATGCGGCGCACCCGGACCTCGCCGGAGGCGATGTCCACGGCGACCTCTGCGAACTGGGCTCCGAAGGAATGCCGTTCCTTCTGTGCGAGGGCACCAAGGGCCTCGGTCGTGTCGGAGCGCACGGTGATCCCCTCCGGCGGGATGTCCGGGGTCGCCGCGAGCCGTTCCCGCAGTTCGGTGGCGGCCGCGGTGACCGCCCAGGCCCAGGAGCGGGTGCCCATGGATCCACCGGCGATCATCGCGGGACCGAAGTCACTGTCACCGATCCGGACGTGGATCCCTTCCGGGGTGGTTTCCAGGGCGTCGGCGGCGATCAGGGTGAGCGCGGTGCGGGCGCCGGTGCCGATGTCCGCGGCGGCGATCCGTACGGTGTAGGAGCCGCTCGCCTCCGCCGTGACCAGGGCCGTGGACGGCATGGCCCCGGCGCCGAAAGAGGCTGCCGCCATTCCTGTGCCGAGCAGCCAGCGGCCGTCGCGGCGGATACCCGGGCGGGGGTCGCGGCCTGCCCAGCCGAACCTGCGGGCGCCCTCGCGGAGGCAGGCGGCCAGGTTGTTGCTGCTGAAGGGGAGACCGGAGACGGGCCCGGCCTTGGGCTCGTTGCGCAGGCGGAGTTCGACCGGGTCGATACCGGCGCGGTCGGCCAGTTCGTCGAGAGCCGACTCGATCGCGAACGACCCCGGTGCTTCTCCCGGCGCCCGCATCCAGGTGGGGGAGGGTACGTCCAGGCGTACCACGTGGTTGGCCGTGCGGTGGGCGTCGGCGTCGTAGAGGATCCGGGCGACGCCCGAGCTTGGCTCGACGAACTCGTAGACGGTCGAGGTCTGGTTGAGCGAGCGGTGTTCCAGGGCGCGGAGCCTGCCGTCGGGGTCCGCGCCGAGCCTGACCCGCTGGGCGGTGGGGCTGCGGTATCCGGCCAGTGAGAACGTCTGACGTCGCGTCAGGACGACGCGTACCGGTCGCTGGAGTGCGGTGGCGGCCATGACCGCGGACACCTGGTGGGCGCGCAGGCCCTTGCTGCCGAACCCGCCGCCGATGTGCTCGGAGCGCACCCGTACCGAGGACGCGTCGAGGGAGAACAGCATGGCCAGCTCGGACTGGACCCAGCCGGCGCCCTGGTTGGAGTCGACGACCTCCAGTCGTCCGTCCTCCCACCGGGCGGTGGCCGCGTGCGGCTCCATCATGCTGTGCTGTTCCTCGGGGGTCGTGTATTCCTCGTCCAGCACGACGCCGGAGGCGGCCAGCCGGCCCTGCAGATCGCCCTTCTCGGTCTCCGCGGGCATGTGGCAGGCTGCTGGGTAGGCATCGGGGTCGTCCGCGGTCAGCACGGTGGTGTGCGGCTCCTGGTCGTACGTCACCACCAGCGTCTCGGCGGCCTCCCTTGCCTCCTCGGGGGTCTCGGCCACGACCAGGGCGACCGGCCAGCCGGCGAACGGCACCCTGTCGTGCTGGAAGACGACGGCGGCCGGGTCCGGCGGTGTGCCGAGCATGCCGACGTAATCGGTGTGCAGGCGCGGTGTGTTGCCGTGGTGGAGCACGGTGAGGACGCCCGGCATGGCGAGTACCGGGCCGGTGTAGATGTCACGAATGCGCCCCCGGGCGATGGTGGAGAGGACCAGCCAGCCGTGGGCCAGGCCGGCGAAGGGGATCTCGCCGGCGTAACGCGCGGCGCCGGTGACCTTCTCGCGGCCCTCGACCCGGGTGCGGGCGGTGCCGACGGCCGTGCGCAGTGCCGGGGGGCCCGGAGCGGTGGTGGTCATCGGGCGTTGCCTTCCGCCAGTTCGGTCAGGACGGAGACCACGAGGTTGCGCATGAGGGTCACCTTGTATCCGTTGTCGGGCAGTGGTGCGGCGGCGGCGAGTTCGGCGTCCGCGGCGGCGGCGAAGGTCTCGCCGGTGGCCGGTGCACCGGTCAGGACGGCCTCGGCGGCACGGGCGCGCCAGGGCCGGGAGGCGACGGCTCCCAGGGCGAGCCGGGCCTCGCGTACCTGCCCGTCCTCCAGATCCAGCGCGGCGGCGACGGACCCGACGGCGAAGGCGTAGGAGGCGCGCTCGCGCACCTTGCGGTAGCGGGAGTGGGCGGCGAGCGGCGCCGGGGGCAGGATGATGTGGGTGAGCAGTGCGCCGGGCGGCAGGTTCGTCTCGCGGTGCGGGGTGTCGCCGACCGGGAGGTAGAAGTCGGTGAGCGGCACCTCGCCCGGCCCGTCGAGGGTCTCGTAACGGACTTGGGCGTCAAACGCTGTCAGGGCCACGCCCATGTCGGAGGGGTGCACGGCGACGCAGTGGCCGGAGGCACCGAGGACCGCGTGGTTGTGGTGTTCACCGGCTACGGCCGGGCAGCCGCTGCCGGGGACACGCTTGTTGCACGGTCCGCTGACATCGGTGAAGTAGCCGCAGCGGGTGCGCTGGAGCAGATTGCCGCCGACTGTGGCCATGTTGCGCAGCTGCCCGGAGGCTCCGGCCAGCACGGCCTGGGTCAGTGCCGGGTAGCGACGGCGGACGTCGGAGTGGGCCGCCAGGTCGCTGTTGGTGACGGTCGCCCCGATACGGAGGCCGCCGTCGGCCGTGGACTCGACGCGGTCCAGCGGCAGTTCGCGCACGTCGACGAGGAGGGCGGGGCGCTCGACGCCGCTCTTCATCAGATCGACCAGGTTGGTGCCACCGCCGAGGAACCGCGCGTCCGCTCCGGCCGCGAGCAGGGTGAGTGCACCGGTGACGTCCTGGGCGCGTCGGTAGTCGAACTCCTTCACGCGGCGTCCTCCTCGGCTGTTGCCGTACGGGCCTCTTCACTGGCCCGGGCGCCACGGGCGACGGCCTGGACGATGGAGACGTAGGCACCGCAGCGGCACAGGTTGCCGCTCATCCGTTCGCGGATCTCGTCGGCCGTCAGGGGTGGCGGCACCGACTCGGGGCGTACGTCTTCGGTGGCGGCGCTCGGCCAGCCGGCCGCGTGCTCCTCGATGACGGCGATGGCCGAGCAGATCTGGCCGGGCGTGCAGTAGCCGCACTGGTAGCCGTCCAGGTCGAGGAACGCCTGCTGGACGGGGTGCAGGTCGTCGCCGTCGGCGATGCCTTCGATGGTGATGATCTCGTGTCCCTCTGCCGCCACCGCGAGTTGGAGACAGGAGACGACGCGGCGCCGGTCGACCAGGACGGTGCAGGCCCCGCACTGCCCCTGGTCGCAGCCCTTCTTGGTGCCGGTGAGGCCGAGGCGCTCGCGCAGGGCGTCGAGCAGAGTGGTGCGGTGGTCGACGGACAGGTGGTACTTCTCGCCGTTGATGTCCAGAGTGACCGTACGGGCGGTCGACGAGGGTGCTAAGGCCATGATCAGCTTTCTTCGGTGTCCGGGGACGGGGGGATCGACACGGGGCAGCCTTTCGGACGCAAGGTCCGATGCGTACCGGCACCGGGCCGCGCTAAGGTAGCCCTAACCGGACTGCTGCCCGCTTGGACCGCCAACGTAACGGACAGCTGTCCGCTTAACAAGGGCGGAACTCCGCCACACACTCGTCGGGAGGACGCGTGTCCCAGCCGAAGAAGGAAACACCCTCGCGTTCGGACGCCGTGCGCAACCGCGAGCGCATCCTGCACGTCGCCATGACCGAGCTGACGGTGTGCCCGGACGTCCCTCTGAGTGCGATCGCAAAGAAGGCAGGCGTCGGACAGGGCACGTTCTACCGCAACTTCCCCCACCGCGAAGCACTCGTCCTGGAGATCTACCGCTACGAGATGCAACAGGTGGCCACCGCGGCGGCCGAGCTGTTGTGCGGCCGCGCACCCGACGCGGCCCTGCGCGAGTGGATGGACCGACTCGCCCGGTTCGCCATGACCAAAGCCGGACTCGCCGACGCGATCCGGCTGGTCACAAGCACACCGGGCGGCCCGGCCAAACCCGGACCCGCCCCGGTGATGGAAGCCGCCGGATCGCTGCTCCGCGCCAATGAAGAGGCCGGCACCATCCGGCCGGGCGTGACGCCGGACGACTTCTTCCTGGCCATCGCCGGCCTCTGGCAGCTGGATCCGCAGGAAGACTGGCAGCCCAGGGCCGCCCGGCTGCTGGACCTCGTGATGAACGGACTGCGCGCGGGCGCCCCCGGCCACTGAGGGCCACGGACCGCTGGACCCACCCGCGACGACCTACCGAATCCGACGGCTCCAGCTCCTGGTCACTGGGCTCGGGGTCCAGCCCCTCGGTCACCCCGGCCGGCGGGGGCCGAAATCCGCTCAGCGGCAGAGCGAACAAGCCGGTCCGGTCGCGGTGGTCGCTCACCGGCGCCACCGAGACGGATGCCGATCGCTGCCGACAGCCGCTCTCGCGGCGCTTCGAAGTCAAACGCACGTTGTGCCTGTTCAGAAAGACACTCAGGTAACCAGTCCGCGGGCCGCGTTCGGCCACCGTGCCACCCACGCCACCGCGCGGACCACCTTCGCCGGCGGAGCCCCCCGACTTCGCCCGCGTCCACCCGCCCATCCTTCGCCCACTCACGCCCTCTCACCGACACCTGCCGGGGCCTCCTTGTTCCTCCTGCCGCCGGGGCCGGCGAGATTCTCCGGGCCAACGACCCGCGAGCAGGAACTCACCCCCGCACGGGGCGCTTGCAGCGGCGGTACTCCCGTACGACGGTGAATCCGGCTGATCGGTAGAGCGCCACGGCGGCCTCGTTCCTCGCCGGTGTCAGGACGGCCACCGTACTCGCGCCCCGGTCGGCAAGAACCGCGCATACGCCCCGCACGGCCTCGAGGCCGTAGCCGTGGCCGCGATGCTCCGGGTGAGTTCCGACGGGTTCGAGCAGGCCGCATCGGCCCACGCCCCCGAACCAGCCGGTCGCGGCGGCCGCGGGGTCCCCATCCGGGGTGCGCACAAGGGCCTCCACGAGCAGATGGCCCGCCGGAGACGCCCGCATCGTCTCCCAGTGCTTCAGGGCGAACTTCGAGCCGGGGAAGGCCGACCTGTGGATCAGTACCCGGTCGGCCGCGTCGGAGTCGCGGACCGGCTCCGCGCGGCTCGTCACCGGCTCCGGGGTCCAGGACAGGACGAGCCGGTGCTCCTCGAGATCGGGCCGCCAACCCGGGACGGGCAGACCGTCGGTCCAGTCGTTACCCGGCACGAGCAGCTCCTCGGCGTCCGCCGCGAGCGCCCCGAGATCGGCATCGGGTGCGGCGGTCACCCGCAGCACCCGCCCGTCGAGAAAGCCCACCGCGACGGGCGCGGCGGCGTCGTGGCGCAGGTCGATCCGAGGGTCGGGCCGCCCGTCGCCGCGCGCGTCGACCCAGAGATGGACCGTCGCGTCCGCCTGGCGCAGCAGCCACCCCACGTTCCCAGGATGCAGACTCCCAGCCGGGGCGTCGGCCGGTGTCCACACACTCAGCACGCGCAGCGCCCGGGACGCCTCGACGGAGGACAGAGTGCGCCGCAAGACAGGAGGCATGAGCGCGAGAATAGCGCCACTACCGAACCCGTGGGCAGCCGGATGTCCGCCGTCTCGGGTGGGGGCTGGTGCCCTTCCGCCACTTCCCCGATCAACTCTGCCGCAGCGCGAACCACAGCTTCATCCACACGTCCACATCGCCCAGATCCGCGCCAGGCGACTCCCCACACGCCCGACTCGCCATACGGCGTTGCGCACACTGAACAAGTGCGAGCGGCGCTCGACGCCGGAGTCAATGACAAGCTCACCCCTCAGAACTCCTGACGAAACAGTCTTCGAGGCGGTTGGATCACTCCCGGCCGTTCTCGCCAGGGAAGGCGTCGGCTTGTCGCTGCACGAGACCACCGTGCACGCCGGCACCGAAACATCCGACTAGTTCGGACGGGCGGTCAGACAGGGCGCGGGCCGGCCGCCGTCGCGAGCTTCTGTCGAGGAGTACTTGGCGCAACACCGTCGAGCGGGCATCAACGAGCCATTCTCAAGAGTGGTGGATTCGGCGGTGACGTCTATCGAGCCTGTTCCCACTCGGTCCGGGTGAGTTCGTACTCGACTTCACCGTGCTCGGAGCTCTCGATCGCCTCCGGCCAGTCCCCGGTGAAGTTCCGCACGAAGAACAGGCCCGACTTTTCCATGACGCGACGGGAACGGGTGTTGACGGCCATCGTGTTCGCCGTGACCCGCTCGACCTCCAGGTCCGTGAACCCCTTATGGATCAAGGCCCTGGATCCCTCGGTGGCGTAACCGCGTCCCCACGCCGCCTGGTTCAACCGATAACCGAGTTCGACCACGGCGGTGCTGTGCTCCTCCAACGGCCGGAACTCGAACCAGCCCAGGAAGGTGCCGGTGGTCTTCTCCTGCGCGGCCCAGTAACCGTGGGTCTCCCAGCACGGGTAATCGCGCAGGAGCCGGGGCAGGGCCCGCGTCTCGATCGCCTGGCGGCTGGTGGGACGTCCACCGTTGATGAAGCGCATGACCTCGGGGTCGTTGTCCAGGGCAAGCAGGTGGTCGGTGTCGGCCGCCGTGAACGCGCGCAGGACGAGCCGGTCGGTCTCCAGGAAGTTGGCCATGCCGCGATCTTCACCATGAGCCAGCCGGGCCTGCCACCGATTTTCCGACCAGCGGCAGCTGGTGGTGTTCATGCCGCTCGAACCGCGGGTCGTTCGGCCAGGGCGCCCCGTTCGAAGCGGGCGCCGGCTCGGACGAGGGCGACGAGGTGGGGTGCGGTGATCGCCCGCCAGCGGGCCTGAGCGGACTCGGCGAGCTTGAAGACCATCGCAAGCGCGGCGGCCGGGCTGCCCGCACCGCGGGTGACCTTGGTCCGAAGTTTCACGGTCGAGAAGGTCGATTCGATTGGATTTGTGGTGCGCAGGTGGATCCAGTGCTCGGCGGAGAAGTCGTAGAACGCCGGCAGCTCGTCGGTGTCGTCGGTGATCTTCTTGACGGCCTTGGGCCACTTCGCCCCGTACGCCTTCGCGAAGTCCTTCACCGCCTTCTCGGCGTGGGCGCGGTCCTCAGCGTTGCAGATCTCCTGCAGGGCCTTCTTCGCGCCGGGCTGTGCGGACTTCGGCAACGCGTTCATGACATTACGGACCTTGTGAACCCAGCACCTCTGATGCCGGGCCTCGGGGAACACCTCCGCGAGGGCGTTCCACAGGCCCATCGCGCCATAGGTAGAGCAGGGGCAGGACCTCGGTGACCTTCGGGGACTTGCGGCACCACGGGGCCAGGATCTTGGAGGAGAACCGCTTGAGTTCCCCGGTGCCCTCGTCGACGCGCTTGCCGTTCGCGCGCGGCGCGCTGACCTCGACCGCTCCGGCGGCCGTGGTGACCTGCCGGGCACGGTGGTGGGCGTTGCGGACCACCAGCCGGCGCCCCTGCTCGTCCCGCTCGCCGACGAGCTGGGCTATGTACTGGTCGACTTCCGCTTCCAGAGCGGCTGCAAGCATCCGGCGAACGCCCTCGCGGACGATGCCGTCCAGCAGGGATCCGGTTTCGGTGGTGCCGTCTTCGGTGACTACGCTGAGCACGGGCGTGCTTTCCCGACCCGCGCAGCAACGCGGGCCTACTCAGTGACCATCAATCGATCACTCGAGAAGGTACGCCCTCCGCGATTCGCGAGGCACCCCTCCCGAGGCCGATCCACAGGTCCTGAGCATTGCTCGCGATCAACCTCCTGAAGCAGTCCCGAGCGGTCGCCGCTTGCCACGACAAGCGCGGCTATGCCTTCCTCGGCACTGCGCACCCCGGCCCTCACCGCAGGTGCTGTCTGCGCTCGCGACAGCTCTCCAACTCACTGAAGCAGAGCGTGACCATCTGGCCCGCCTGGCCGGGCAAGTGCTGCCGACGGAGAACGACGGCGCGCCCTCGCGGCCCAGGCGGCGCCCGGCGGCACTAAGAGCCTCTGACCGCCGCCACTGGCGCGGCCCGGGCCTGGCCACGTCCGGCCTTCGGAGTGGGCCAGGCCCAGGCTCTGCTTCATCACGCGGTAGTCGTGCTCGACGCGCACTTCTCGGCATGTCCCACCTCGGCGCAGATGACGCACGTAGCATGCTCCCCAGCATGGAGCCGGTCATCAAGCCCACCGCGCTGATCATCGATGACACCGGGTTCCTCAAGGACGGAGACGCGTCCGCGCGACGTGCTGCGCCCTCCTCTACGGGCCTCAGCAGGTCACGCACCTGATCTGCCGGGCGTTGGTGCATCCGTCACGGCGCAGCAGGGCGTCCAGTTGCGGCAGTGCCAAGGTCCGCCGCGAGCGGGCACGCGCAGGCATGGCTGGCGGCAACGAGGTGTCCGAATCCACTGTCCGCCGCTGGCGCGATGAGCTGATCGGAATGCTTGCCGCCAGGCACCGCGCCTTGAAGAAGATTGCCAAGCAGGGCGGGTAGGTGGCCCTGATCGACGGCACCCTCATCCGCACCCAGCGCCGCACCGGGAGAGCCGGCCGGCGGAACTACTCCGGCAAGCACTGCAGCCATGGCCTGCACTTCGTCGCCCTGACCGACGAGAAGGGCCGTCTGATCTGGTCCTCCGCCGCCCGGCCCGGCCGTACCCACGACAACACCGCCGCCCGCCACGACCACATGCTGGCCCATCTGCGCGCTGCTGGCCTCGGAGCTTTGGCTGACCTGGGCTTTCGCGGCCTGGACAACCACATTCTCAATCCCGTCATCGTCACCGGCTGCACCGCCAGCCGCACCCACAAGCTCACCCCGGGCGAGAAGTAAGCCAACCGAGTTCTCGCCGTCGGACGGGCACCGGTCGAACACGGCTTCGCCCACCTCAAGAACTGGCGGATCCTCACCAAGCTCCGCACCGATCCCGCCGCGCCCCCCGACTTCTGCGCGCTCTGCTCGTCCTGCCGAACCTCGAAGTCAACCGCTGACGGATGATCCTCTTCGCGGACTCCCACCCACGACCAGCATGAGCATCCAGAGAGCGCGTCACACCAGCCCTTTGACGTGCGACTTGAAGTTGGCGGAGGCTCACTCGTCGCCATCGCCAGGCGCTTCAACGCGGCGGTGACCATGCTGCGATTCGACCCGGACGTCCCCGGCTTCCTCCAGCAGTACACCGAGCGAGGTCGCACGGACCCCACCGCCGCGGACGTCCGTTCCTACGCCGCCATCATGACCCGGGACGCCGGCGCCGACCAGCTCCGCTCCGAGGGCGCAATTACCGTCCACGATGTGCCCGGACGTCGCCAAGCGACCACGCCCGCTGAAGCCTCCGCGTTCTTCTGCTCGGCCTGACACATCCGACGCGGCCAGATCAGCCTTCCGATACCCCTCCACTAACTTCCGCGGAGCGGCACCAGCCAGCCCCGACGACACCCCGACCTCCCACGCCATCAGCGAGCGGCATAAGTAACCGGGTCCTCCCTCCTGGAATGGTGGCGGTGGCAGGCAGGGCAGACCGAGCGCCGCTTCTGGGAACGGGGCATGGATCCGCTCGACCGTGCCGCCGTCGTGCCACAAGGTGAAATACCAGAACACCGTTGGCCAAGGTGGGAAGTCCATGGGTGGTTGCGTAGGTCTCAAGCGAGAGCACTTGTCGATGGGTCCCAGCATCACTCGTCGTCGAGGGAGCGCATGAATGTTGTTGAGAAGTAAGAGCACCTGATGTCGGGCTCTCGGTGATCGCGTGCCAAGGCAGTCCGGTCCGTGGCAGGATGACGCCATGTTGATCCGAAAGGCCGATGCCGCGTAGGCGTCCGAAGGGGCTGCGCGCGGAGCGTTGGCGGCCCAGAAGAGGTATTCCGGTTCGCCGGATCCGTGGTGTGTCTGCGGCGACTCGCGTAGCGATCCGGAAGTTGGAAGAGGACCGACTGTGGCCGGGGGCCGTATCTGTTGCCCTGGCCGAGTGCCGGTTGTATCTGAATCAGCCAGGGCGTGTGCTGCCGGATCCGGTGCTGGCCTGTGAGTGCTGTGATCCTCTGGTGGCGCGAGACCGCTTGCAGGACGTGCTGCTGTGGCTTCCCCACGGGGCTCGGGAGGACCTGGGCAAGCTCATCGGCAGGCTCGATGCCGAGTTTGACCGCCGGACTGTCACCCTCAGCCCTCACCTCATGCTGGCAAGCCCGTGGGGCGCGTGTGGGTGGTGGCGTCAGCGCTTTCAGGAGAACTGAGGGGTGGGGGAATCCCTCGCTGTTCAGCCGGCTGCCTGCTGCTGTTCGGCTCGGGCGCGGGTGGTGGCGAGGCGGTAGGAGTCGGTGCCGGTCTCGATGATGTTGCCGCCGAAGGTGAGGCGGTCGACGATGGCGGCGCAGAGCCGGGGGTCGGTGAACGTCTTCGTCCAGCCTGAGAAGGATTCGTTCGAGGCGATGGCGACGCTGTTCTTTTCCTCCCTCTCGGTCAGAACCTGGAAGAGGAGTTCGGCGCCGCGGCGGTCGAGTTCCATGTATCCGAGCTCGTCGATGCACAAAAGATCGACGCGGCCGTAGCGGGCGATGGTCTTGGTCAGCTGTTTCTCATCGGCTGCCTCGACGAGCTCGTTGACCAGCTTGGTCGCCAGGACGCACTTGACCCGGTAGCCGGCCATCGCGGCTTCGGTGCCGAGGGCGATCAGCAGGTGGGACTTGCCGGTGCCGGAATCGCCGATGAGGCAGAGCGGCAGGCTCTTCTTGATCCATTCGCACTTGGCGAGGGTGTGGATCATGGCCGCATCGATGTTGGGGTTGGCGTCGAAGTCGAACTTGCGCAGGGCCTTGTCGCGGGGGAATCCGGCGGCCTTGATGCGCCGTTCGGAGCGGCGGCGGCCCCGGTCGTCGCACTCTGCCAGCAGGAGCTCGGAGAGGAAGCCGAGGTAGGACATCTGCTCGCGTTCGGCCGTCGCGGCGACCTCGGGGAACTGGGACCGGATGGTGGGCAGCCGCAGCATCCTGCATGCCTGGCAGTGGCGGCCTGCTCGGTGATTCCTCGCTGGCGGGGGAAAGTCACAGTCGTTCTCCTTCAGGTGGTGGGGCGGTCCGGCCGGCGCAGTCGCAGCAGTTGGTCGTAGTGGGCGACCGAGGGAAGCGGCCGCTTGTCGCGTGGCAGGTGAGCCAGGCGGCGTGAGGCCAGGGAGGTGACATTGGACCGGCCGGCCGCGGGCGCCACGGGTCCCTCTCGGGCCTGACCGTCCTCCTCCGATGCTTTACGGGCTTCGAGTGCGACGGCGTCCGCGGTCAGAGCTCCCGTCCTCAGGGCAGCCGCGAGGCCGGTGACCAGGTGTTCGTGGGGCAGGTGGCGGCCGAGAAGAAGGACCTCGATCAGTGCGCGGGTGCCGTCACGTTCTCCGTGGGCCTTGACGACCGCCTCCCACCAGGCGTCATGGACCGGGGTGAATCTGCCCGCGGAGCGGGCCTGATCGAGAGCGGTCGCTCCCGGCAGGGCACCGGGCTTGCGCACGAGTGCCTCCAGGTAGTGGTCCAGGTCGAGGCGGCATCCGCCCTTGGCGATCAGCCGTTAGTGCCGGGCGACTTCCTCGCGGCCGTCATGGACGACCAGCTCGGAAGCGTGCAGCATCGCGCGGACGGTCCTGCCGATCAGCCGCACCGGCACCGAGTAGCGGTTGGTGCGGACGCTGATCTGGCTGTAGCGATCGACCCGCAGGGTGAAGAGCCGGCCCGTCTCAAACGGCTCGTCCGGCAACGGGCCCAGCAGTGGCCGCTCGGCCGTGAAGTACTCGCCGATCGTGCGGGGCCGCGACCGGATCCGCCGGGCATCGTCCGCTTCGTCCCACCGCTCGATCATCTCGTTGAGCTCAGCGAGCGTGTCGACTTCCGGAACGGGGACGAGGTGGTTTCGGCGGAACCAGCCGATCTGGCCCTCGACGCCACCTTTCTCGTGGGCGCCGCGGATTCCTGGCTGGCAGTAAAGAGCCTCCAGGCCGTAGTGCGAACGGAACGCTGTCCACCGCTCGGCCTCCACCCGCTGCCGGGAGAAGCCCAGCACCTGGGCGACCGCGGCCCTGAGGTTGTCGTATCGGACCTTCGAGGCCGGCACTCCGCCCAGCACGTTGAGAGCGTGGACGTGGCCCTCGAAGAACGCCTCCGGCCCGGCCGACGCGAAGACGCGGTGCACTGCCTTGCCCGAGTAGGACAGGCGGAACGCGAACAGGTAGCAGGTCACCAGCTCGCCGGCCAACCGCACTGTCACGTCCCCGAAGTCGACTTCCGCCTCGGCTCCGGGTTTGTGGGTCTGCGGGATGAACGCCTCCACCAGCCCCCGGCCGGCCTGGACCCGGATCTCCTCACGGCGCGTGGCGACGTAGCCACGGACCATCTGGTACGAGATTTCGTCCGCGCCGTGTTCGTCCAGCAGCCGCTCGAAGATCCGCTTCACCGTGTGCCGCTGCTTGCGGGGCGCGTCCAAGTCCGCCCGCAGCATCTGGTCGATCAACGGCTTGAACGGATCCAGCCGGGTCGCCCTCGGCGGAAGCTGGGGCCTTGACCCCGGATGTTGGACACACGAGACACTGGATCCTGAGGATCTGAGAACGGACATCTCGTGGTCATGAAGAACTATCCGCCGGAGTTCAAGGCGGACGCGGTCGCGCTGTACGAGTCGCGGCCCGAAGCGACGATCAGGTCGGTCGCCGCCGATCTGGGGATCAACCCCGAGACGCTGCGGAACTGGGTGAGGGCAGCCGGCGTGAGTCGTCCCCGGGGACGCCGGACGCAGGAACCGGCCCAGCCGCCGACCCCGCTTGAAGCGGAAAACGCGGCCCTGCGCAGGAAGGTCCGCGAGCTCGAGGAGGAACGCGAGATCCTGCGCAAAGCGGCGAAGTATTTCGCCGGGGAGACCCGCTGGTGAACCGCTTCCAGTGTGTCGCCGACCTCCAGCGCCGCTACGGCGTGAAGCGGCTCTGCAGCATCCTCGGCGTCGCCCGCTCGAGCTTCTACTACTGGCGCCGGACGGCTGCGGACCGGGCCGCCCGGCAGGCGGCCGACGCTAAGCTGGCTGTCCGGATACGGGCGGTTCATCAGGAATCGGACGGCACCTACGGAGCCCCGAGGATCACTGCCGAGCTCCGCGAGACGAGCGGAGAGGCGCTCAACCACAAACGCATCGCCCGGATCATGCGGATGTTCAGGATCGAAGGGGTCCGGTTGCGCCGCCGGCACCGCACCACCGTCCCCGACCCGGCCGCGGCCAAGGCGCCCGACCTCATCGGGCGTGACTTCACCGCCCAGGCCCCGAACACGAAGTACGTCGGCGACATCACCTACCTGCCCATCGACGGCGGGAAGTTCTGCTACCTGGCGACCGTCATCGACCTCGCCTCGCGCCGCCTGACCGGCTGGGCGATCGCCGACCACATGCGCGCGGACCTGGTGACCGACGCCCTGGCCGCGGCGATCCGCACCCGAGGCAGCCTCGCCGGATCGATCATGCACACCGATCACGGAGCCCAGTACACGAGCAGGATATTCGCCGAAGCCTGCAGGTCAGCAGGGGTCCGGCGAAGCATGAGCGCGGTCGGTTCCAGCGCGGACAACGCACTCGCCGAGTCCTTCAACGCGACCTTCAAACGCGAGACCCTGCAAGGGCGAAAGAGGTGGCCCAACGAGCGCGAGGCCCGACTCGACGCCTTCCGATGGCTCCACCGCTACAACACCCGACGCCGACACTCACGCCTCGGACAACAATCACCGATCGCCTTCGAAAACGCCCTCCAACACACACCAACTACGCTGGCACCAGCCGCATAACCCGTGTCCAGGATTCGGGGTCAAGGCCCCTGCTTTCGCGGCTCCGGCCAGGCCGACGACAATGCCTTCTGCACGGTCAAGAACCCGACGCCGTACTTCCGCTGAAGAGCGCGGTTCGACAGCCCGTGGCGCGAATCCCGGCGGATCGCCGCGTACAGATCGATCTTGGACTTCGGCAGCACCCGGGTCCCCTCATAGTGCAGAGCACAACCATGGTCCCGAAGCAAGCACTCAGGTGCGCTCGAATCTCAGCGACATCACCCTTCCGGGGAAGAG
Source organism: Streptomyces sp. NPDC005752 (assembly GCF_040630715.1). Classification (NCBI taxonomy): domain Bacteria; kingdom Bacillati; phylum Actinomycetota; class Actinomycetes; order Kitasatosporales; family Streptomycetaceae; genus Streptomyces; species Streptomyces sp. NPDC005752. The sequence goes on from NZ_JBEXYB010000034.1 coordinate 80,630, forward strand.
AGTGCTCTCGCGGTTGAGCTACAGGCGCTCTCGCAACTGGCTGACAAAGCCACCATGGGCAGCTGCCGCCGGGCACACCCGGTCCGGATCACATAGAAGATCGCGTCCACAATCCGCCGCCGCGGGTGCTTTCCCGCCGACCGCCCTTCGGCCACCCGCGCAGGCGGCAGCAACGGCTCCACCAGCGCCCACTGCCCACCCGTCAGATCCGACGGATACCCACCCCCAACACCAGTCACCATGAGCTGAGTGAACGCCTCAGCAACGGGAGACGGCAGATCTCCGTGGGTCGTGCAGACCGAACCACCTGGCGGTGTCTCAACGAGCCTCGCGATCGCCGACTGGGAGGCTTGCGCGGCGGATTGACCATCAGGCTGCACCTGGTCGTCGAGCAAGGTGAGGAGCCCAAGCCAGCTCACTGCCTGCTGGATGCCATCCCGTCTACCCGTAGCAGCGAGCGCCGTCACCCGGTGGGCCATGGACCACCCCGTCCACGAACTCTTTCCCGGCCTGCCGCGGCAGAAGTGGAAACGCCGTTCCTGCGGCAACGGCGCCCACGGCCCACGCATCTACGACTGGGCCAGGGTCGAGGTCCGGCCCTGGCACCGCGAAGACCGCCGGCACTGGGTCATCGCCCGTCGCAGCGTCAGCCGGCCGAAGGAGATCTCCTACTACATCGCCTACTGCACCGCCGAGACCACACTCGATGAGCTGATCCGCGTCGCCGGCAGCCGGTGGGCCGTTGAGGAATGCTTCCAGACCGCGAAGCAGGAGTGCGGCCTGGACGACTACCAGGTCCGCCGCTACCCCGGCTGGCACCGCCACATCACCCTCGCCATGGCCGCCCACGCCTGCCTGACCGTCCTGCGGGCCCGCGCGCTCGACACGGAGAAAGCAGAAACGGATCCTCCCAGCTCATCGCCCTGACCCTCCCCGAAATCCGGCGACTGACCACCCGCCTGACCCCCGCGCCAACCTCATCGAGCATGTCCTGCACTGGTCACACTGGCGCCGCCGACGACAGTTCCAAGCCCGGATCAGCCACTACAAACGACGCGGCCACACACCACCAGAAACTGCCCACGCATCAGAACAAAGACCGTTGCAGTACTAGGCGACGGGGCGCGTCGGGCTCTTGCCGCCGCCACATCGCGGTGAGGCGGACAAGCCGATCCGGGGCGCCGAAGCCGTGCAGGGCCGCGACCTTGCCGTCGCTGATCTCGAACGCGGCGGCGCCCACGATCCGGTCCTCCAGCACGACGAGCATGGCTGGCCAGCCGTTGACCTGCCCGATGTGGAACGTGGGCGAGCCGCCGGCCAGGCGCTGCTTCGCGGAAGTGGGTTTGAAGACGGTCCGCATCACGGTGGCAACCCGCTCGGGGGTTTCGTAACGGCGCAGCCTCCGGGCGAGTCCCGCACCGTCGGAGACCGCGGTCGCGCCTTCGGTGAGCAGCGCCACCAGGCGGTCCGTACGCCCCGAGGACGCGGCGGCGAGAAATGCCTGAAGGGCCCTGCGTGCGGATGCCGGGTCGACCTCGCCGCCGTCTCGGCGCGCGGCTGCGACCCGGCCCCTGGCCCGGTGGAGGTGCTGCTGGCTTGCGGAGTCCGAGATGTCGAGGATCGCTGCGATCTCGGCGTGGGTGTAGGAGAACGCCTCGCGCAGGACGTAGACGGCTCGTTCGGCCGGTGAGAGTTGCTCCATGAGAGTCAGGACGGCCAGCGACACCGATTCGCGCTGTTCGAAGGTGTCGGCCGGACCGAGCATCGGGTCACCGGCGAGCAGCGGTTCGGGATCCAGGTACCGGCCGCCCGTTCGCGGCGTACCGGTGCGGAGCGGAGCCTGTCCAGGCACAGGTTGGTGACCACCTTGGCCAGCCATGCCTCCGGCACTTCGATCCGCTCCCGGTCGGCGGCGTGCCAGCGCAGGTACGCGTCCTGCACGATGTCCTCGGCGTCGGCCGCCGAGCCGAGCAGGCGGTACGAGAGGGAGGCCAGCCGTGCCCGACCGGCCTCGAAGCGCTCAGCGGCGGTGCTCTCCATGCGCACGACTTTATGCGGCTGTATTCGTGGGCGCGGTGGCTGCCGTGGTGGGGTCGGCCGTTGTCGTGGTGTCCGTCAGGCGGTGTTTGCGCTTCGGGCTCCGAAGGTCGGGTGCGAGGTGGCCCAGAGACTGGTCCTGAGGATGCCGGCCTTGAGCCGCGCGGCCTTCCGGCCGCCGAACCAGGACTTCGCCCGTTCGTCGCGATCGACCTTCTGGAAGATCGCGTCGTTCCGCCCGAGGCTGATGTGGTTGTAGGCGTAGGGCTTCTTGACGCGCGGAACCCGGCGTCCGGTCAGCCGTCCCACGATCGCGTCTGTCGCCTGCATGTTCGTGATTCCCGCCGAGGCGCAGGACATCGGCAACGGCCGGCCGTTGCCGCCGATCGCGCAAGCGCTGTCGCCCGCGGCATAGATGTCCGGGTGCGAGGCCGAGCGCATGGTGTCGTCGACGACGATCCGGCCGTCCTCGGTGACCTTGATGCCGGCGGCGGCGGCCATCGGGTCGACAGCGAACCCGGCCGCCCAGACGGTCGCGTCGGCCGGGTAGGAGGTGCCGTTCGCGTACGTCGCCCCTACGGCCTCGATGCTGGTGCGCTCGTGAACGGTGATGCCCAGCCGGTCGAAACTCCTGCGCAGGTGGAGGCGGGCCTCCGGGCAGAGCCGGTCTCCCAGCTCGCCAAGTGCCGCGAGTGCCACGGGAAGACCGGGGCGCGACTCCGCGATCTCGGCAGCGGTCTCAATGCCGGTCAGGCCCTCGCCCACGACCAGCACGGTGCCGGACCCGCCCAGACCGTCCAGGCGTGCGCGCAGCCTCAGGGCCGATGACCGTCCCGCGACGCTGAAGGCGTGCTCGGCCACACCGGGTACACCGTGGTCGGCACCCCGGCTGCCGAGCGTGTACAGCAGCGTGTCGTACCCCAGCTCGGCGTCACCGTCCTCACCGGTCAGGGCGACGGTCCTGCGCTGGGGGTCGACCGAGGTGACTCGGGCTACGCGCAGCCGTACGCCGGTGCCCGCGAACACGTCGGTGAGCCGTCGGGTCGCCGGTTTCCGGCCCGCCGCGAGTTGGTGCAGGCGCATGCGTTCGACGAACAGCGGCTCCGCGTTGACGACGGTGATCTCGGTGTGGGCGGGTGAGAGGCGACGAGCCAAACTCCCGGCGGCGAAGGCCCCGGCGTAGCCCGCGCCGAGGATGAGTATGCGGTGCGCATGACCCGAGAACACTTCGAGCAGCTCGTGCTCCAGCTCGAACCGTGCCAACTGCTCCTGACCGAAGCCGAACGCCAGAGCGCAGACAGAGACGGTCGCGGCCGCAACCCCGGTTTCGGCACTCTCGATCACCGCCACCGTGTCCTGGTCGCCGTGCTCCGCAGCCGCAACACCGTCACCTTGACTCTCGCGGCCGAACTGATGGGCCGCAAGCGCAACGTGCTGAGCTACCACGCCGGGAGGTCCAAGCCGATGCTGGCCTTCGCCGGACCCGAGCTCGCCAGAGTCCTCGTCTTCCACAGGCCCCACCCCCCCCGCACGCTCGAAGCCTTGAAGCGCCTGATCGAGCACCACGACGAGATCAACTCAAGCAGTAGTTAAATTACGGGTCCTCACCAGCGCGTCTCCCCGGCGAAATACTTGGCGTCCTTCCGCAGGATCTCGCGTTCCTCCTCGAGCTCGCGGACCTTCTTCCGCAGAGCCGCGTTCTCCGCCTCCAGCGGTGCCGGCGGCTGGGCCGGTTCCTGCGTCCGGCGTCCCCGTGGACGGCTTGCTCCGGCAGCCCGGACCCAGTTCCGCAGCGTCTCCGGATTGATCCCCAGATCGGCGGCGACCGACCTGATCGTCGCATCGGGCCGCGACTCGTACAGGGCGACCGCGTCCGCCTTGAACTCCGGCGGGTAGTTCTTCATGACCACGAGATGACCGTTCTCAGATCCTCAGGATCCAGTGTCTCGTGTGTCCAACATCAGGGGCCAAGGCCCACGGTCCAGAAGGTCCCTCAAGGTCTCCTCAACAGCCTCTGAAGGTCGCACCAGTTTTTACCGCGTAAAAGTCCGCCCCTGGCGAGCAGCTTCCAGCCAGCAAACCCACTCAGACTTTTACCCGGTAAAAACCACCGTCCTGCCAAGCAACGGGACCTCCGACGATCGCTGGCTCCGCGCTGTATCTGTCAGGTTCCTGGATTCTTCGCCCTCGTCGCAGTGGGGTCGGGTCCTTCGATGACGGCCGTACATAGCGCCTGGACGCCATCGAGCCTTGCCGCCCATGGGCGGAGCCAGCTTCACGCTCAGACCCCCTGGGCTGTCCTGCCAGCGCGCTTTCGGTGATCGTAAGTCCAGCGACCTGAGGCACAACTGGAGCGGCCCCGACGGACGTATCGGAAAGAACTCGGCAACCGAGGGGACCCCGTGATCGTCCTCCGGGTATGACACAACCACTCCCACCTCAACCTGCCCCGGACCACTGCGGGGCTTATGTCTCTGCGGATAACCCAGCGGGCTGTTCGGGCACTTTCGTCGGTGACCACACCGCCTGCTTGGCCCACCTGGACGAACCCGACCGTGCCGCCTATCTCACGACCCTTGCGCCTGGCACCGACTTGGACCACCGCGGTACCCCCTTCACACCTGCGCTGCTGGAGCGACTGCTCGCCGCCCTGCACGACCCCGCCACGGACAGACCTCGCATTGGTGATGCCCGGTTTGACAGGGCGACTTTCACGGGCGACGCCCAGTTCACCGGGGCGACCTTCACCGGCGACGCCGTGTTCAGCGGGGCGGCCTTCACCCGTGACGCCCAATTCGGCGGGGCAACTTTTACAGGCGACGCCGTGTTCGACGGGGCGGCCTTCAGTGGCTACGCGGTGTTCGGCGGGGCAACCTTTACAGGCGACGCTGTGTTCCGCAGGGCGGCTTTCACCCGCGATGCCCTGTTCAACGGGACGACCTTCACCGGCCGCACCCGGTTCGGCATGGCGACCTTCGCCGCCCGCGCCCTGTTCGACCGAGCGACCTTCGCCGCCCGCGCCCTGTTCGACACGGCGACCTTCACCAGCGAAGCGGTGTTCGGCAGGGCAACATTCACCAGCGACGCCCTGTTCGGTAGGGCAACCTTCACCGGAAACGCCCAGTTTGAAGGGGCGACCTTCACTGGCGACGCCTGGTTCGACAGTACGACCTTCACCGGCCGCGCCCGGTTCGGCAGGGCAACATTCACCGGCAATGCCCAGTTCGGCGGGGCGACCTTCATCGCCGATGCCCAGTTTGACCTGGCGACCTTCGGCAGCGGCAGCTGGTTCGCCTCTGCGGCCTTCCGAAGCGGCGCCTGGTTCAGAGGGGCAGAGTTTGATAGGTCGACGCACCTTGGGCCACTGGTATGCGGTGCGCGAGTGGCATTGGACGGTGCGGTGTTTCAGCAGCCGATGACGCTAGAGATCGCCGCCGCTGAAGTGAGTTGCGTACGCACCAGGTGGGCATCGACCTCCGTACTGCACCTGCGCTATGCCGAACTCGACCTCAGGGACGCCGTAGTGGAGTACCCGGTGACGATTGCGGCTCGTAAGGCCGCCTTTACGGATCCGGCGGCGGAAGGAGGGGTGGCCGAGGGGGCGCTGTCAGGCCGGGACCCCGGTGTGCGCTTGGTGTCGGTAGGTGGGGTCGACGCCGCGCATTTGGCCTTGCAGGACATCGACCTTCGCAGCTGCCGCTTTGCCGGCGCCGTTCACCTGGACCAGCTGAAGGTAGACGGCTGGTGCACCTTCGCAACTACTCCCACAGGATGGAGTTGGCGCTACCCCTGGCGATGGAGTCGGCGGCAGATCCTGGCGGAGGAGTCTCACTGGCGCGTGCGAACTGCGCGCCGTTCCGGACGCACCCGAGGCTGGACGGTGCCTATCGAGGAGGCACCGAAACTGCCGCCGGCTGCGGTGGCGGTGCTGTACCGGCAGCTGCGCAAGTCGCTCGAGGACGGGAAGAACGAGCCGGACGCGGCCGACTTCTACTACGGCGAATGCGAGATGCGTCGCCACGACAGGCGCCGCCCGCGGGCTGAGCGGTGGCTGCTGCGCACGTACTGGGCCATCTCGGGGTACGGCCTGCGCGCCCTCCGCGCACTCGTCTGGCTGGGCGCGGCCATGGGCGTCACGGTCGCGGCGCTCATGTTGTGGGGGCTACCGAACGAGGAACCAAAGCAGGAGGCCACAGGGACGGTGCCTGCCGGGGGAGGGAAGGTCACCTTTGAGATCGACAAGACCGATCCCCAGAACTCCACTGGGGATTGGCGCACGGGGGAGCGGTTCGAGAAGGCGCTCAATGTCACGCTCAACTCGGTGGTCTTCCGTTCCTCCGGACAGGACCTGACCACCTCTGGCACGTACATCGAGATGGGGTCCCGCCTTGCAGAGCCCATTCTTCTCGGCCTCGCTGTGCTTGCGGTCCGCAACCGCGTCAAGCGCTGAGAAAGGCGAGTAGCCAGCCACGGGTTCAGCGGCCGGTGAGTGCCCGGATGATGGGGGAGGGGTCTTCGAGGTCGGGTGCGACCAGGTCGGCTCCGGCCTGCCGCAGTTCGGTGACGGTGGAGCGTCCAGTGGCGACGGCAAGCACTGGAACTTGGTTGTCCTTGGCAGCCGAGACGTCGGCGGGGGTGTCGCCGACCAACAGGACATCCTGGGGCGCGAGCGGGGTGTTCAGGCTGTGGCTGGCCCTGCGGATCGCGAGACGGACGAGTTCGGAGCGCTCGTCGTCGTCTTCGCCATACCCGCCGATCGGGAACCTGATGTGTGAATCGAGCCCGAACACCGACAGCTTGGTCTCTGCCGCGCCCCGGATGTTGCCGGTGACCACCGTCTGTTCCACCTGGCCCAGCGCGGCGACTGCTGCGAGGACGCGTGCTGCCCCGGGGAGGGCGTGGCCGCGCTCGCGAAGTTCTCCGGCGCAGAGCTGGTGCTGCTGGGCGGAGAGGCGGGCGAAGGCCTCGAACATGGGTCGGTCGCTCGTGACATCGTGGAGTTTTGCCGTCTCGCGGAAGATGACGGGCTCCGTCATACCGTCGACCCGCTGCCTGTTCACGCATGGGGCACCCGGTGGCCCGCTCGAAGCAGTAGCCGAAGATCTCACGCCCGACACCTCGGGTCGCGATGAGGGTGTGGTCGATGTCCCACAGCACCAGCTTCACGTCAGCCTCCCCAGTCTCAGGCACGCCCCTGCAGGAGTTCACGGTGTCACACGTTGGTGCAACTCCAACTACCGTGCCCCATCTCGGTTCTACGGTGGGAACAGCACCCGCGGAACAAGGGGATACGAGCATGGTTCTGCCCAGCCTGCCGACCGGCGAACGTGTGAGAGAGCTGCGCCGACGCCGCGGGCGTACTCAGGCCGCGGTGGCCGGGTTGTGCGGGATCACCACCGACTATCTTTCCCAGATCGAGCGTGGGCTCAAGACTCCCTCCAGCGACGTGGTCGTCAGGCTCGCCGCCGAGCTCCAGGTCTCCACCGGCTATCTCCTGGGCGACGTCCAGCCCGCCCCGCCCTGCACCGGGTCAGCGGCTGGTATCGCCGGGACGGACGTGGTCCGCGCCCTACTCGGCCGCCATCCCACCGCACCAGACGCGGATCTGGGCTCAACTTCGCTGCGCAGCCGGGTCGAGGATGCTTGGCGGATCTGGCAGACGGCGCCCACCCGCTTCACCGATGCCGAAGCGGTCCTGCCAGATCTCATCGGTGATGTCGAAGCCGCCCTCTGCACCCACCGCGCCGACCCGTCCGAGCTGCGCTAGGTGTTCTGCCCTGTGAGGTTGGGGACGCGGCTGGCGGGTGGTTGGCCCTTGAGTGCGGTGTGTCCGCGGTGGTGATTGTAGGTGTGGAGCC